>CALHBZ010000150.1 GCA_937930605.1 Streptococcus oralis | reverse complement strand
AATCAAGCGAATTCTACGCTCGTGAAGCTATCAAACCATTGGTTGACTTCATCGTCAGCGACGCTGTTCTTGCAGTAGGTAAGAAAGAGCGCTTGGAACGTCTTTACAACGAATTAATCAACAAAGACTGGTTCATGACTCTCCTTGACTTGGAAGACTACATAAAGGTGAAAGAGCAAATGTTGGCTGACTACGAAGACCGTGACGCATGGTTGGATAAAGTCATTGTCAACATTGCCAAAGCAGGATTCTTCTCATCTGACCGTACAATCGCTCAGTATAACGAAGACATCTGGCACTTGAACTAAGATTCTTTGCACGAGACTATAAAACAACGCATCTTAAAAAGGTGCGTTTTTTTAATAGAAAAAAGTAGGGACTTTAATAGAAGATCCTTCATACCGGTAAAACGCTAGCACAACAGAGGAAAAACAGGTATACTATTGTTAATTAGACTGAATCGGATAAAGAAGAGAGGAATTTATGATGAAAAAAATAGGACTGTCAGTGATACTTTTGGGAGTGGCAGTATTGACACTAACTGGTTGCTTTACAAAAAGTAGTCGAAGATTTATTGAAGGAAAGGCCGCTGAGCTCAGCAAGGTCTATCCGACAGAGAATCTGGAAGACTTGTTTGAAAAGTTTCCGGGAGGGTTTAGTATTTGGAGTGAAGACCTTTACGATTATAAAGAGGAGGGTTATATGTTCCAATCTGTAAAATTGAGAGGAGATGGAGAAACTAAACAGATAATAGGAACTATTGTTAGTGAGAAGGTAACATCGAATGGAACAAAGGCTCCGACTGAAGAAAAAATCTATGAAGGTGGAGTAGTTTATAAAGATGGAAGGATTCAATTGATGGATCCTCAGGCAAATGCAACGATAAAAAATCCTAAACTATTGCTCCAAGAATTTACAATCAATAGAAAGACTCTGTCGAAACTAAAAATGGGGAGAAAAAGCTATAGTTTTGAAACTGGGAGCGCAGATATTGATTACATTTTAACGGATCCAATTTTAAACAACTACATGAGAGTTGAGCAGGATAAAGAATTAAAAATGATTTTTTATATCATGTCTGGGACTGTTGAAAATAAGGCTTATAGCTATACTTTAGATATCAAAGATGGGCATAATTCTCATTCGGAATTATTTAGTGGTTACAAGGAAAAGAAATATAAACTTTATAATGATTGATGGAGGAATTTATGAGGAAAAAATTAGTGCTGATAGCAGTACTTTTGGGAGTAGCGTTGTTGACTCTAGCTGGCTGTAGTCTAAAGAGTAGTCGACAATTTATTGAAGGGAAAGCCTCAGTGCTCAGCAAGGTCTATCCAACGGAGAATCTGGAAAACTTGTTTGAAAAGTTTCCGGATGGATTTCAGATTCGTATAACAGATATTAGTGAGGATAGTGAAGACTCTCCTTCAATTAGTTATCAGCTAGTTTTAAATGGCATTTCTGAGACTAAAGAAATAAAAGGAGAAATTACCAAAGAAAGCTCATTTGAAAATTCAGATGGGAAAATTGAAGAAGAAATTTTATATCAAGGACATGTCTACTACAAAGATGGAAGTCTACATTTATCAGAGGGAAATTCTTCAAAAAATAAAGAGAAAGGTGACTTAAAACATTCCCGTCTTTTAATGCAAGATTTTCTTATTTCAAGGTCGAGTTTAAAAAGTCTAGAAGTAGTTCGGAAAGGCTATAGTTTTGAGACGGGTTCTGCCAGCATCACCTATAAGCTTAAAAATGAACAAGTCAATACTTATTTGGGCTTAGAGAATGATGCTCAAATTAATATGGGTATCAATATTTTTGAACCAACAATATCAGGTAAAAGTTATGGATATTCCATCATTTTTAGAAATGATAATCTTTATCATGCAGAAGGCATTGTTGGAAAACTAGAAAAGGATTAGTAATGAGCGATTATAAAGAATATACTGTTTTGGATGGGACGAATCCGACACTGGATGCTTCAGATTTGTCTTATGAATTTGAAAAAGCAAGAATTAAAGGGGCAACTGATGAAGACGTTGACAGTCGATACTTTAAAGAAGAAAATAAAATCAAACCCCTAAATTTCACATATTTATCCAGCTTTCGTGATTCTGCGACAGGGACTAGTGGGGTTGCCTTTAGAGATGAAACAAGTGGAAAACCCATCATTTGAATCATTTGATTGGCGCTTAGATTGAACCAAAACCTTAAAATTGGTATAATGAAGTGACTATCTTGGATTCTGAGAGGAGGGCAATCCATGTTTAAAAAAATTGCAATGATGATGTTAGTAGGAGGGGTTGGAATGATGGTGCTAGCTGGATGTAGTCTAAAGAGTAGTCGACAATTTATCGAAGGGAAAGCCGCTGAGCTCAGTAAGGTCTACCCGACGGAGAATTTGGAGGACTTGTTTGAAAAGTTTCCGGAGGGATTTAGTATTTTTAGCGACGATATTTATGATTATAAAGAAGGGAAAGGCTATTTTTACCAATCTATTGAACTAAAGGGTGATGCTGAGAATAAAGTGGTTAGAGGAACTTTTAAGGAGAAAAAAGTCAGCATAGATGAGAATAAAAAACGAACGGAAGAAGTACTTTATGAAGGTGGAGTGGTTTATAAGGATGGAATGATTCAGTTGATGGATCCTCAGGCAAATGCGACGATAAGGAATCCTAAATTATTGCTCCAAGAATTTACGATTAATAGAAATACTCTGTCGAAACTAAAAATGGGGAGAAAAAGCTATAGTGTTGAAACAGGGAGCGCAAATATCAACTACATTCTAACGGATCCGATTTTAAACAACTATATGGGAGTAGAGCAGAATAAAGAACTAAAAATGGTGATTTATATCATGCATGAAACCGTTGAAAATAAGGCTTACAGATATACTATAGAAATTCAAAACGGGCAAAATACACATGCGGAGATTATCAGTGGAGGGTAAAGTAAATGTCTAATGAACTTTATAAAGTGTTAGATGGAACAAATCCGACACTAGATGCTTCAGATCTATCTTATGAATTCGAAAAGGCCAGAATTGAAGGGGCGACTGATGATAATGTGACAGATAGATATTTTAAAACTGAAAATAAAATCAAGCCCCTGAATTTCACATATGTGTCCAGTTTTCGTGATCCTGATACAGGGACGAGCGGGGTTGCCTTTAAAGATGAGACAAGTGGAAAAACCATCATTGCTTTTACAGGGACCAATCTTGATAGTGACTCGATTAATGATGCAATCATGACGGATGGTTTCAGTATTGCCTTTGGGACGGGTCACCATTATGGTTCAGCCTACCAATTTTATGAAAAAGTTCTGAAAGACAATGGCTTAAATCCGAATGATGTTATCTTGACAGGGCACTCGCTTGGTGGCAATGTCGCTCAGCGTGTTGCTTTGAAATACAACGCTCCAAAAACCATTGTCTACAATGCAGCGCCTCTCTATATTCCTTCTTTAGCAGTCCCTTTCACAAGCAACATATTTGAGATAAAGAGGGATATAGCTCAGTTTACAGGAAATATCACACGCATTACGACAAAGAAAGATCCTCTAAATAATATATCTGATCTGGTTGGTGGAGTATATGTCGGTAAAGAGTATGTCATCCCCCATTCAGGCGGTCACATGATGGGAGATTTGCGGGCAGTCGCTGGTGATATCAAGTATACGATTGCGATGGACGATATTAAAAGAAATACAGATCAAGGCTTAAAAAGTGTGCAGATTAAAAAAGATCTCTTTAAAGTCAATGATATCGGTACGGCTTCTCCAAATGGCTTGTCCGAGGCAGAACTCATCGCGCTGGACTCAGAGCAGGCGCTGGTTGTTGCTAGCGGATTGTCGACTACTTCTAATGCAACGGTTGATTTGATAGCTGCAAAAGGGACGAGTGCAGTCGATAAGGCTCTGACCGTGTATAAAAGCCTCGGAGATGTACCATTCGGTTTTCTTCTATCTTCTGATGAAGTCAGAGAGACTTACAATGAATCTAATATCAACTATGGAACTATTGTTGAGGCGGTAGATAGTCATTGTCGAACTGTTAAAAAGACCGCGAAGACAGTAGCTACTTCATTTGCAAACTTGGAGACAAAAATAAAGGCAGGGATTGAACAAACTGTTCAGAAAGATACAGAATTACAAGGATTAATTGCCCATGGATAAGTGGAGTAAGATTAGATCTAAATTAGTAGATGCTCAAGAAGAACTCTACAAGATAGACGATGAATATCGACAGTCAAAGAATGAGTTGGACACTAAGTGGAATTTTTTGGGAGATTTTTATAGAGGTTTAGACCAAAAATTTGACGAAAAGCATTCTATTGTTTTATCAGCATATTCAAAAATGCCGGATGCGACTGAGGATATGCTGGATGCTGCAGTGGAGACTATTCGCCGATATAGGATGGTGAATGAAGAGGAGTTTAAAACTCGGCAACACGAACTAGAAAGAAAGTATGACGACTTAGAAGATAGCTATAAGAAAAAGTGTCGAAAGCAAGAGGCAGTTATTGAGCAACTTTCTAGTGAACTAAGATCATGTCAGACAGATGAAAAATAGGAGGGAAACGGATGGGATTTTTTGAGGATGTTGGTACTGGAATTTATGACTTTGCTTCAGACACAATGGACAACATCGGTAATGGAATTTCTGGTATCAATGATTTTGCTAGGGAGCATATTCCAGGCGTGAGAGAAGTAGAGGGTGCTATACACGGGGCTTATGACTGGGGGATGGATCAGTTACGCTCTTTTGAAGCCTATAGTGAAATTGAGAAGAAATTAGAAAAAGACATCATAAAAACCTTGTATGTTCCGGCTAAAAAACGGGCTATAGCTCGGATTATTGAGAAATTTGACAAAGAAGCGAAGGAAATAGGTACAAAGACGAAGGAAGAGATTGATTTCGTTAATAATCAAATCGACGCGGAAATCAAAGGGGAGTTTTCAAACGCCATTCAAGATGCAGTTAGCAAAGAAAATCTCAAGTGGGAGAAATTGGTTTAAAACAAAAATGGAAATAGTTGACTCACTATTTTTTTCAAAAATCAAATCCGCACCTTAATCAAGGGTGCGGATTTTGTCTTAGCTGAAAGATTGGTTTACCGTACTTTCCCAACTAGAATCTCTGCTTCAATGGTAATCTCAGCCAGTTGACTCCAGTCAACCTTGGTCTGTTCAACATGAAAGAGTAGCGGTGTCATGCTGATTAGGGCTTGGCGTTGCTCTGCTGTGATGGGTTTGGTCAGGGAGGCTGTTTGGCTAGATTGGATGCTGAAGTGTTCCTGGAAATGTTTCTTGATATCTTGGTTGGAATATTCCTTCTTTGTCAGTTGGTCCTGCGCCATTTGGCGGATTTCTTTGAGGTGGTTTTCAGTTGGGATGACCTTGATCAAGATACCGTCTTTGGATAAAACGCGGTGAAATTCTCCATAATTGGCAGGTGAGAAGATATCAAGTAGAATATCCATGCTAGCGTCTTTTATAGGAAGGCGAGCTAAGTCGCCGACGAACCAATTGACTGCCCAGTTGGGTTCACTCTTAGTAGCGATTTGGACGGAATCTTTGGAGATATCAAAAGCATAGAAGGTTTTATCAGAGTGACTTTCTTGTAATTTGCGAGAGTAGAAGCCTTCGCCACAACCGATATCCAAGACAGTTTTGGCAGTTTCTAGTCTTGCAAGCAGGTCTGAGATGGTTTCTAAGATAGTCTGATAAAAACCAGCTTCAAGAATTTGCTGGCGATTTTGGAAGTTTTCCTTGTCGTAGTTGGCAGATTGCTTGATTTGCGGTGCTAGATTGACATAGCCGAATTTTGCTAAGTCAAAAGAATGGCGGTTGCTACATTTTAGGCTAGACTCTACCAAGGTGAGGTTTTCTTGACAGATAGGGCAGGCAAAGGCAGTCGCAGTAGCAAAACGTTGAAGTTTGGGTTTGAGGTTTGTATTCATAGTTTTAGTCTAGCAAAAAAAGAACTGGATGGCAAATGCCTCCAGTCTGCTTTTTAATATGTAAGGACGAAGTATTTCTTCTTCCCACGTCGGATAACAGTCAGTTCGTTCTCTAACTTATCTGCATCCCCCAAGACATAGTCAAGGTCTTGGATACGGTCGCCGTTGACGTAGATGGCACCGTTTTGGACATCTTCACGTGCTTGGCGTTTTGAGTTGACTACGCCAGATGATACGAGAAGTTCTACGATGTTGTGGTTTTCATCTGCCTGTACTTGGTAGTTTGGCACTCCACGAAGTCCTTGTTTGAGTTCTTTGACAGAAAGGTTTTTGATGTTTCCAGCAAAGAGTTGCTCCGTAATATTAAGGGCTTCTTTGTAGGCTTCTTCTCCGTGTACAAGTGTTACGACCTCACGAGCGAGGATCTTTTGAGCCAAGCGTTCGTGTGGCGCCACTTCAAACTGTTTGCGGATGTCTTCAATCTCATCAAGTGACAAGAAAGTAAAGATCTTTAAGAAGCGAACAGCGTCAGCATCCATGACATTCATCCAGAATTGATACATTTCATATGGAGAAGTTTTTTCAGGGTTGAGCCAGACTGCGTTTCCTTCTGATTTACCAAATTTCTTACCTGTCGCATCAGTGATAAGGGGAACAGTGATAACGTGCCCAATCTTGTCAGCCTTACGACGAAGCAATTCGGTACCAGCTGTCATATTTCCCCACTGGTCAGAACCACCGATTTGTAGTGTTACGTTGTGCTCTTGGTTAAGGACGTAGAAGTCATATCCTTGCATGATTTGGTAGGCAAACTCTGTGTAAGAAATCCCTGTTTCAATCCGTTTCTTCACAGACTCCTTGCTCATCATGTAGTTGACAGTAAAGTATTTTCCGACATCACGGAGGAAGTCAATGAAGCTGATGCTGCCAAACCAGTCGTAGTTGTTGACCATGACAGCTTTATTTTCACCGTTTTCAAAGTCAAGAAAGCGAGAAAGTTGTCCTTGGATAGACTTGACCCAGCCATCTACTGTGTCTTTTGTTTGGAGACTACGCTCAGCATCTTTGAAGGACGGATCTCCGATGAGACCTGTAGCACCGCCAACGAGCGCATAAGGTTTGTGACCTGCTAGTTGCAAACGACGACTGGTCAAGATTGCGACAAGGTGACCGAGGTGAAGGCTATCAGCAGTTGGATCGTAGCCGGTATAATAAGAAACTTGACCTTCTTCTAGGGCTTTACGCAAAGCTTCTTCATCAGTCGTTTGAAAAATCAAACCACGCTCTTTTAGCTCATCAAAAATGTGCATATGTCTTTTCTCCTTTTTAAAATATTGTTTCTACCTATTGTATCACAAACTTGGGCAATAGCCTAGTGGAATAGGGAAGAAAGTGGCTATTTTATTGAAAGTTTACCTTTTATGGTATAATAAATAAAGCGAGGACATTCATGGAAAAAAGAAACAATGAATCAAAAACGGTAATAAACCAAAATAAATCAAGAAAAAAAGCTGCAGATTCAAGTGTCTTAGGCGGATTTAGAGTAGCCTCTATCCTTGCCAAGATTTTGAATGGCTTGAAAGTGACCTTTAATACGCTTTTCGTCTTGGCTGTCATAGGTGGATTTTTTGGGGCTGGAATAGCTATAGGTTACGGTGTCGCCTTATTTGATAAAGTCTCCATCCCCCAATCAGCAGAGCTGGTTAATCGGGTCAAGGATATTACCTCCATTTCGGAGATTTATTATGCTGATGGAAGCACCATTGCTTCGATTGAGGGCGATTTGTTACGAACTTCAGTAGCGTCGGATGCTATATCTGATAATCTTAAAAAAGCCATCATTGCGACGGAGGATGAGCATTTTGCTGAGCATAAGGGGGTAGTTCCAAAGGCTGTTATTCGTGCAACTTTAGGAACGCTTGTGGGGTTGGGTTCATCCAGTGGTGGCTCAACTTTAACACAACAGGTCATCAAACAGCAGGTGGTTGGAGATGCTCCGACTTTGACTCGTAAGGCGACAGAAATCATAGATGCTCTTGCCTTGGAGCGTGTCATGAGTAAGGACGAAATTCTGACAACCTATCTGAATATTGCTCCTTTCGGTCGCAATCGTAAGGGTCAAAACATTGCAGGTGCCCAGCAAGCTGCAGAAGGAATCTTTGGTGTTAATGCTTCGGACTTGACGGTACCTCAAGCGGCTTTTATCGCAGGCTTGCCGCAAAGCCCGATTAGTTATTCCCCTTATGAATCTGACGGAAGTTTGAAGAGTGATGAGGATATGGCCCTCGGTTTAAAGCGTGGGAAAGATGTCCTCTACAATATGTATCGAACAGGCGCCTTGAGTCAGAAAGACTATGAGCAGTATAAGTCTTATGATGTACGAAAAGATTTCTTACCATCAGGTAGTGTGAGTACTGCTTCACGTGATTATCTTTATTTTGCAGCCCTATCAGAAGCCACAGATCGGATGTATGACTATCTAGTTGCGAGAGATCATGTCTCTGCTCAGGAGTTAAAGAATGAATCCATCCAAAAAGCATATCGTGAGTTGGCAGCTAAGGAAATCGAAAATGGTGGTTATAAAATTACTACTACCATCAATAAAAAAGTTCACACAGCTATGCAAAATGCAGTGGCAAATTATGGCCGATTGCTAGATGATTCGACAGGCCAGCCTGAGGTAGGAAATGTCCTTATGGACAACCAAACGGGAGCTATTCTTGGCTTTGTCGGTGGCCGTAATTATCAGGAAAATCAGAACAATCACGCTATTGATACCAAGCGTTCTCCAGCTTCAACCACTAAGCCTATACTGGCCTATGGTATCGCGATTGACCAAGGTTTGATGGGAAGCGCAAGTATCTTATCAAACTATCCGACAAACTTTTCAAACGGCAATCCCATCATGTATGTCAATAGTCCTGGTACAGGGATGATGACCTTGGGAGAAGCTCTCAACTATTCATGGAATATCCCAGCCTACTGGACTTATCGTACGCTTCGAGAGAAGGGTGTCGATGTCAAGGGTTATATGGAAAAAATGGGTTATGAAATTCCTGAATACGGTATCGAAAGTTTACCGATGGGTGGGGGGATTGAGGTTACAGTTGCCCAGCATACCAACGGATATCAGACCTTGGCTAATAATGGAGTCTATCATAAGAAACATATGATTTCCAAGATTGAATCGACGACGGGTCAAGTGATTTATGAATATAAAAGTCAACCTGTTCAAGTTTATTCAAAAGCGACAGCGACCATCATGCAAAGTCTACTTCGTGATGTCATTTCATCTCGAGTTACGTCAAGCTTTCAGACTGATTTAGCCTCTATCAACCCAAGTCTGGCTCGTGCTGACTGGATTGGAAAGACTGGTACGACCAATGAAGATGAAAATATGTGGCTCATGCTTTCTACACCTCGGTTGACTCTAGGTGGTTGGATAGGACACGACGACAACCGACCGCTAGCTAAGGGGGCTGGTCATTATCGAAACGCCAATTATATGGCTCACTTGGTTAATGCTATCCAGCAAGCCGAACCTGGAATATGGGGAAATGAGCGCTTCAATCTCGATCCAAGTGTGACAAAATCTCAAGTCCTCAAATCGACAGGGGAGAAAGCAGGCAAGGTCACAATCAATGGCAAAGAAGTCACCGTTTCAGGTTCTACAGTAACGAGCTATTGGGCTACTAAAGAAGGGGCGCCAGTAACCACTTATCGCTTTGCCATCGGAGGGAGCGATGCCGATTATCAAAATGCTTGGAAGAGCATTCTAGGAAGTTTACCGAGTCTTCCTAGCCCAACTCTTCCAGGTTCAAGTGGCCGTTCTGGAACAAGTTCATCAACTCGCTCAAATCAATCAAATCGATAGAATAAAAAGTAGCAGGTTTCATTTAATATTATGTTTCGTGCTACTTTTTTCTTTGTCGGTTTCGTGTTACAATAAGAATATGAATCATTATCAGAAAAAGATTGTTAAGGGAACACTATACTCGCTGCTCTCAGGCTTAATCTGGGGGATTTGTGGGATTTTAGGGGAGTATTTTTTCACTCATTATCCAGTGTCTTCTGGATGGATTACTTCTATGCGTTTACTAGTGGCGGGGAGTTTGGTTTTAGGCCTATCAGCCTTTCAGTTGCGCACTCGATTATTGGACATTTGGCGTGATAAGAGAAATTATCTACCTTTTTTAGCCTATGCTATTCTAGGTATTTTTTCTGTGCAGTTTTTCTTCTATCTCTGCGTTGAGTATTCAAATGCGACGACGGCGACCATTTTGCAATTTATCAGCCCTGTTTTTATTTTGTTTTACAATCGCATTGTCTATCAGAAAAAGGCTTCGATTACAGCGATTCTCTATGTTTTGATTGCCATGCTAGGTGTTTTTTTGATGGCCACAAAAGGGGACTTGTCCCAGTTATCCATGACGCCCTTGGCTCTAGTGACTGGTTTGCTCAGTGCGGTAGGGGTCATGTTTAATGTCATCCTTCCCCAACGATTTGCCCGCCACTATGGCTTTGTCCCTACTGTTGGTTGGGGGATGATTCTAGCAGGGCTCTTTAGTAATCTGCTCTATCCAGTTCATCATGTCACCTTCCAGTTGGATGCTACCAGTCTGTTGATTTGTTTGATTATTGCCGTGTTTGGCACCGCTTTTGCCTTCTTCCTTTCTATGAAGGCTGTCTCTCTCGTTTCCCCTCTCGTTGTCTCTGTAGTAAGCGCTAGCGAGCCTCTCTCTTCAGCTCTATTAAGTGTTCTTTTTCTGGGATTGGTCATGGATGGTTTTTTGGCTTTAGCTATGGTGTTGATTATCGTTCCAATGATTTTCTTATCCATAGAAGAAGCAAAACAAGCCAAGTAAAGATGCTTATTTGATAGTTGAGGCTTCAAATTTGAAGCCTTTTTTGGTAGAATAGGTATCATTATAATGAACCAGGAGGCGCTTATGACTGCTACAAAAATGAACGCTCAAGAAATTATCCAATTTATCGCCAATGCTGAAAAGAAAACCAGTGTCAAAGTAACCTTTGAAGGAGAACTCGCAACTGCCGTGCCAAGCTCTGTTGTCAAACTAGGAAATGTCCTATTCGGAGACTGGAAGGATGTGGCTCCGCTTCTCGAAGGCTTGGTTGAAAATCAAGACTATGTTGTTGAGCAAGATGCTCGTAATTCGGCAGTTCCCTTGCTAGATAAACGTACTATCAACGCTCGTATCGAGCCAGGTGCTATCATCCGCGACCAAGTGGAAATTAGTGACAATGCTGTTATCATGATGGGAGCTGTCATCAATATCGGAGCAGAAATCGGTGCTGGTACCATGATTGATATGGGTGCCATCCTTGGTGGCCGTGCCATCGTTGGGAAAAACAGCCACGTTGGTGCAGGTGCAGTTTTGGCAGGTGTGATTGAGCCAGCCAGTGCCAATCCAGTTCGTGTCGGAGACAATGTTCTCATCGGAGCTAATGCAGTGGTTATCGAGGGTGTCCAAATTGGTAGTGGTTCAGTCGTTGCCGCAGGAGCTATCGTTACCCAAGACGTACCAGAAAACGTAGTAGTAGCAGGCGTTCCAGCTCGTATCATCAAAGAAATTGATGCCCAAACCCAACAAAAAACAGCGCTAGAGGACGCGCTTCGTACCTTGTAATTATAAAAGTAAAAAAAGAGGCGGAACCCTTTTTCCAGCCTCTTTCTGCTATATCGGAGGATAGATAGATGTTAGATTTGATTCAGACTCGACGAGATTTGCACCAGATTCCAGAGATTGGCTTGGAGGAATTCAAGACTCAGGCATATTTGCTGGAAGTGATTGAGAAATTGACTGCGGGTAAGGACTTTGTTCAGGTTCGTACTTGGCGGACAGGTATTTTAGTTTACCTACAGGGAAGTCAGCCGGAACGAACCATTGGTTGGCGAACAGACATTGATGGTCTGCCTATCGTCGAACAAACAGGACTGCCTTTCGCCTCTCAACACCAAGGTCGTATGCATGCTTGTGGACATGATTTTCATATGACCATTGCCTTGGGCTGTCTTGAGCGTGCCCTGGAGGAGCAACCAAAGAATAATCTGCTTTTTCTGTTTCAACCTGCTGAAGAAAATGAAGCGGGTGGCATGCTCATGTATGAGGATGGCGCTTTTGGGGACTGGCTACCAGACCAGTTTTATGGACTCCATGTTCGCCCGGATTTGAAAGTTGGCCAGATTGCGACCAACACCCATACACTCTTTGCTGGGACCTGCGAAGTTAAGATCCGTTTCAAAGGAAAAGGTGGCCACGCAGCCTTTCCGCATGAAGCCAATGATGCTTTGGTGGCTGCTAGTTACTTTGTGACCCAAGTACAGTCAGTGGTCAGCCGCAATGTCAATCCAATCGAGGGAGCAGTAGTGACCTTTGGCCTTTTCCAGGCTGGAACCACCAACAATGTCATCACAGATACAGCCTTTTTGCATGGAACCATTCGCGCCTTGACCCAGGATATGAGCCTACTAGTACAAAAAAGAGTCAAGACAGTCGCAGAAGGGGTTGCAGCAGCCTTTGATATGGAAGTCGAAGTGGAACTCAAGCAAGGAGGCTACCTACCTGTTGAGAACAATCCAGCCTTGGCGCGTGAACTGATGAACTTCTTTGAAGAAAAAGAGGGGATCGAGTTGATTGATATCGAGCCTGCTATGACTGGTGAGGACTTTGGTTATCTTCTTTCAAAGGTGGATGGCGTTATGTTTTGGCTAGGTATCGATAGTCCCTACGCCCTTCACCATCCTCAGATGAGTCCTAAGGAAGAAGTCTTAGCCATTGGGGTAGATGCGGTCTCTAGTTTCCTGAAAAAGAAGGCAGCAGAGTAGAGGAATTGTCTATGAAAGCAGAACTACGCAAGAAAATTTTGCAAGAAATGAAGGCTCTATCTCAGGAACAAAAACAGGCTATGGATCGAGCTTTAACAGAACAATTTTTGAATCATCCTTTTTACCAAGAAGCCAAGGTCATCGCAACCTACCTCTCTTTTCCGCATGAGTTTCAAACGCAGGAACTGATCAAGCAGGCACTGAAGGACGGAAAAAAGGTTCTGATACCCAAAACTTATCCCAAGGGGCGCATGGAGTTTGTGGTTTACGATCCGCAGCAGTTGGTAAAAACTTCCTTTGGTCTACTGGAGCCCCATGGGAACTTGGAAGTGGTGGATACCTCTCAGATTGATTTGATTCATGTTCCGGGCTTGGCTTTTACAAGAGAGGGCTATCGGATCGGATATGGTGGGGGCTACTATGACCGTTATTTGGAGAATTTTGCTGGGCATAGCCTGAGCACAATCTATCCTTGTCAAGTTCAAGAATTTAACTCGGAAGAGCATGATATCCCCGTTCAGGAGGTGCTAATCTATGAAGGAAATTTTTGACAAACGTTACCCTGTGACTAGTTCTTTTCTCCTAGTGACTGGCTTTGTATTTCTACTGATGCTGATTACTACGGGGATCAACTTTGATCAGACAAAAACTCTGTTTCAGTTTGGAGCTATGTATGGACCGATCATTCGCCTGTTCCCAGAGCAGATATGGCGCCTTTTTTCAGCTATATTTGTGCATATAGGTTGGGAACATTTCATTGTTAATATGATTTCACTTTACTTTCTTGGACGACAGGTGGAGGAGATTTTTGGTTCTAAGCAGTTCTTCTTTCTCTATCTCTTATCAGGAATGATGGGGAATCTCTTTGTGTTTGCTTTTACACCGAAAGTTGTAGCAGCAGGAGCATCCACCTCCCTCTATGGGCTCTTTGCTGCGATTATCGTCTTGCGCTACGCAACTCGCAACCTCTATATCCAGCAGTTGGGGCAATCCTATCTGACGCTTTTCGTGATAAATATCATTGGCAGTGTTATGATTCCAGGAATTAGCCTAGCAGGACATATTGGTGGCGCAGTAGGCGGGGCTTTGCTAGCAGTCATCTTTCCAGTCAAATGTGAAAAAAGGATGTATAGTACCAGCCAGCGAATCGGAGTAACCCTACTTTTTGTCGCACTAGCCGTTTTCCTTCTCTACAAAGGAATGAGCTATTCGTAGGGATGGAATAGTTAAAAAGCTACTCAAAAAATGAGTAGCTTTTTATGTAAATTTGGAGCCATTCGAAACAACACAGCCAAAAGTTTTTTCTTTTGAGTTAAAATATGGTTATCCATAATCAGTTATGCGCACCGATTCGGTGCTTTTTATTTTATTATACTAATTTATTGTACTCTTATTTTTGTTAAAAAACAAATATTTGTGTAGCGCTTTCAAGTATGATTGGGAAAGGAAATGATTGTTGTCTGTTTTGATTAAATGATTATGCAGAAAATAAGTGCCCCAGTTAGTATAGAGTAAGCAAACGAGCCTCAAAAATTTCATTTTGAGGCTCGTAATGATTTATTGTGAAGGATATGGTTTCATTCATCGTCTATTACTTTTTATGGGCCAAAAGTTGATTGATGTGGTCTACTTTTTTAGCTTCTCTTTTATAGAGGATAGTCCAGATGATGAGGTAGACAATCGCAAACTCGATAATGAGCTGGAGATAGAAGGCCCAGTGGAAGGGGAACCAACCTGCCAGAGTTGCTAATGGGATAAAGCCTACTAGCATGAGAGAAAAATGAGTAAGAGTCGCACGAAGCATGCTCCAATCACGGCTGAATAATCGGTTGCCAAAATTGAAGAGAATTCCAATAGCTGACCAGATGACCACACAGTAGAGTAAGACCAGGGCACCGTGAACCTGATGTTGCATCATCACTTGGCCGATTAGAGAATCGGAACTCAGTGGGGCGTAGGTACTTGGGGCATAAATGAGTGAAAAGATGATAGAGAGGGTGAGGCCGATAAGGACACCAGCGGCTGCATCGTGAAAGATTTGTTTTTTCATAGTTCTAATTTCTCCTT
>CALHBZ010000149.1 GCA_937930605.1 Streptococcus oralis | reverse complement strand
GGTGTTTCCATGATTAAGTTGAGCACTTCATTGACACTCAAATCTTCGATGTCAACTCCCAAAGCTTTCGCATAGCGGTTTTTTGATGACACAATACTAGCAATTCCATTTTCTGTCTTTGTCAGAATATCAAGTAATTCTTCTCTCGTAATTCCTTCTTTGCCAAGATTTTGTTCTTTATAACTTAACTGGTGGGCATTGAGCCAGGTCTTTGCTTTTTTACAGCTGGTACAACTGGAGACTGTATAAATTTTAATCATGTACCTACCCCTTTCGCTACATGTTACTATCAGTTTAGTCTATTATACCATAAAAAACATCCGACTTGCGACCTATTTTTAAAAAAATTTAACTTTTTTCGCGATTTTCGTACTTTTTTCTTGACAAAATCAATTTATAGCCAACTTTTAAATTTTTTGATATACATTCGTTTCACTACTGTAACACTGATCATATAGAGAACGATTATCAAGAGCAAAAAAAGGAAATAAATTGGTTTCAAAGGGAGCAAACGAAGGATGCCAGCGATTGAAGAGTAGGGAAGGAAAGTCACAAAACTAGCTGCTAGCAAGGTTGTTCCAAGAACAAACCATGACGGACGACTTTGTAAGAAAGGAAGTTTTGCTGAACGAAGCATATGGATAACCATGGTTTGGGACCACATAGATTCAATGAACCAACCTGTCTGGAACAAAATGATAAAACTAGTTGCCGACTCTGCTCCATGAACATAGGCTTGACCTGTCGCCATTGGAACAATGACAAAATAGAGCAAGATAAAAGTCAAAATATCAAAGGCAGAAGAAATTGGCCCCATCCAAATCATAAAACGAGTAATGGACTGAGCTTCCCACTTATGAGGATGCTTCAAAAAGTCTTCATCCACATTATCAAATGGCAAGGCAATGCAAGAAAGGTCATAGACTAGGTTTAACACAATCAAGTGAATCGGAGCCATAGGAAGGAAAGGTAAAAAGATGCCAGACACTAACAGAGAGAAAATGTTTCCGAAATTAGAGCTGACTGTCATCTTGATATATTTGGTCATGTTGGCATAGACTTTGCGCCCTTCAACCAGACCTTTTTCAAGCACCATCAAATCTTTATCTAGCAAAATGACATCAGCGGTTTCTTTGGCAATATCTACTGCTGTGTCAACAGAAATCCCCACATCTGCTACTTTCATAGAAGGGGCATCATTGATCCCATCCCCCATATAGCCGACACAATGTCCGTTGGATTTGATTTGTAAGATGATTCGTGCTTTTTGATCAGGAGAGAGTTTGGCAAAGACGGTTACCTTCTCGACTGCTTGGGCCAACCCTTCGTCCGTCATGGCGTCAATATCAGAACCCAAC
>CALHBZ010000148.1 GCA_937930605.1 Streptococcus oralis | reverse complement strand
TTAGACCAACTATTTTGGGAGGAAGAAGATGAAAAATAGAAAAAAATTTGTTATCAAAGATGAACGTACGGAAAAATTGGATGGAAATATTTCAGGAGAAATTCTCTTGGGAATGTACCTATTTTTGGCACTGGAAATTTTTGCTAAAGTTTATATTTTCAATTTAACACTTCTGTCCTATTTGCCAGAATTACTTTTATTGATCGGAGTTGGTTTGTATGCCATTATTCGCCGCATGTATGTGGGAATTGATATTCGGGATATTGTTGAGAATACTGGAAAAGAAAGAGTTTTATCTGCTTTGGGATTTTCTATAGTGATTTTATTGATTGATATCGTAGGAAATCGCGAGGAACTGGTCAGTCTATTGACTTGGAAGTACTCCCTAAAAGTGGTTCTAGCAGTTATCATCTATCTCGTTGGGAGTTATTCTATGGACCGAGTTATCCTATACTTGAATCGCAGAAATCAGCAAGTTTGGGAGGAAGAAGATGAAAAATAGATTTTTTTATTATCAATTATTAGACGAAAGAGAAGAACAACTGATGAATAAAGCGGGGGCTGAAAGTTTCTATATATCTATAGCTTTCTTGCTTTTATCTTATATGATTGCAGTATTAGCACCAAGTCTTTTTAATCCGAGAATGATTCTCATCATTATCATTATTGGAACTTCTTACTTTTTCGGCCGTGCTCGAGATTTGGGTGTGAACTACTATAGTCGTTTTCATTTTACAATTATAGGGTGTTTGCTGGTAACTCTCGCTATTACAACTCTCTTGATGGTGCAGAATTATCAATTCAACATAGAAATTTATCAGCACAATCCTTTGAACTTTAAATACTTGTCTGCTTGGGTCATTACTTACCTGATTTACCTTCCTTGGGTTTTTATCGGCAATCTCGGGCTTAAAAGTTATGGCGAATGGGCTCAAAAAAAGTTTGAGCAAGATATGGATGAACTTGAGAGTGGAGAATAGTTTGTTAGCTTTTTATCAATATCGATAAAATGTGTTATAATAGTACTAATTTATCAGATGGTTGGAAAGCTACTAAAGGCTTTCATGGCTTATAAACAAGGAAGAAGGAAAACAGATGTATCCAGATGATAGTTTAACTTTGCACACAGACTTGTACCAGATCAACATGATGCAGGTTTACTTTGACCAAGGAATTCACAATAAGAAGGCGGTTTTTGAGGTTTATTTCCGCCAGCAACCCTTCAACAACGGCTATGCAGTTTTTGCTGGTTTGGAAAGAATTGTACAATATCTTGAAGATTTGCGTTTTTCAGATAGCGATATTGCCTACTTGGAATCGCTTGGATATCATGGGGCGTTCTTAGATTACCTCCGCAATTTCAAGTTGGAGTTGACGGTTCGTTCTGCCCAGGAAGGGGACTTGGTTTTTGCTAATGAACCAATTGTACAGGTGGAAGGCCCTCTTGCCCAATGTCAATTGGTTGAAACGGCTCTCTTGAATATCGTTAACTTTCAAACCTTGATAGCAACCAAGGCAGCACGTATTCGTTCGGTCATTGAAGATGAGCCTTTGATGGAATTCGGGACACGTCGTGCGCAAGAAATGGATGCTGCTATCTGGGGAACACGCGCAGCCGTGATTGGTGGAGCCAACGGGACTAGCAATGTGCGAGCAGGGAAGCTCTTTGGTATTCCAGTATTGGGGACTCATGCCCATGCCTTGGTACAGGTTTATGGAAACGACTATGAGGCCTTTAAGGCCTATGCTTCAACCCATCGTGACTGTGTCTTTTTAGTAGATACTTATGATACGCTTCGAATCGGTGTTCCGGCTGCCATTCAGGTTGCTCGTGAACTGGGAGACAAGATTAACTTTAAGGGCGTTCGTATTGACTCAGGAGATATTGCCTATATTTCCAAGAAAGTTCGTCAACAGTTAGATGAGGCTGGATATCCAGATGCCAAAATTTACGCTTCCAATGACCTCGATGAAAATACCATCCTTAACCTCAAAATGCAACACGCTAAAATTGATGTCTGGGGTGTCGGAACCAAGCTGATTACAGCCTATGATCAGCCTGCTCTTGGCGCAGTTTATAAGATTGTGGCCATCGAAGATGAAACTGGTAAGATGCGCAATACCATCAAGCTTTCAAGCAATGCTGAAAAAGTGTCGACACCAGGTAAGAAGCAAGTATGGCGCATTACCAGTCGTGAAAAAGGCAAGTCAGAAGGTGACTACATCACCTATGATGGTGTGGATGTTGCCAGCATGACTGAAATCAAAATGTTCCATCCGACCTATACTTACATCAAGAAGACCGTTCGAAATTTTGATGCTGTTCCTCTCTTGGTGAACGTCTTCAAAGAAGGGGACTTGGTTTACAACTTGCCTAGCTTGACTGAGATTCAGGCCTATGCTCGCAAGGAATTTGACAAGCTATGGGATGAGTATAAACGGGTGCTCAATCCACAGCACTATCCAGTAGATTTGGCGCGTGATATTTGGCAAGATAAGATGGA
>CALHBZ010000147.1 GCA_937930605.1 Streptococcus oralis | reverse complement strand
AAGGCAAGGGACTTTGACTCCCTCATGCGTTGGTTCGAATCCAGCTACCCCAGTTACTATTTGCCGGCGTGGCGGAATTGGCAGACGCGCTGGACTCAAAATCCAGTGTCCGCAAGGACGTGCCGGTTCGACCCCGGCCGCCGGTATAGTAATAAAGACAAGGTTTTCTAGCCTTGTCTTTTTTTCTGTTTATATCTACTAACATCTCAAGGTTACCAAATATTTCCATTTTAAAAAATATCGTCTAATTTATTTGCTAAATTTTTCTGTTTACTAGGGTATAAATGAGAATATGTATCTATTGTAGTCGTAATGGAGGCGTGTCCTAGACGTTCTTTTACTACTAGGTAATCTTCGCCTTGATTGATTAGTAAGGAGGCATGTGAATGCCTTAAATCGTGTATACGTATCTTTTTTAGATTATTATTCCTAGATAGTATTTGCTTAAATTTTTTATCTACCATGTTTTTAGTTATAGCTATTGGCGTACTTTGAATAATTTGAAGACTCTCAGTATCTTTGGTAAATTCCTTAAGTAAATCTTCTTGTTTTTCTTTCCAATCTGTTAGCATTACCGTTAGTTTATTATTGATTGTAATGAGCCTAGTTCCTGCTCTTGTTTTTGTACTATTGATGTGATTTACATTATTGACAAAGTAAGCAGTCTTTGTGACGTGTATAGTACTTGTTATTAGGTTTACATCATACCAGTTTAATGCTAGTATTTCTCCCATTCGCATACCAGTAAAAAATGCAATAGTGAAGAATAAGTCATAACTTATTTCATCGTTCGTAATGAGTTTTCTAAACTCCTTAAATTCTTCTACACTCCAGAAACTTATAGTTGGCTTACTAATTGGCAATTTTCTTAGATTATCAACAGGATTTTTATCTATCAATGATTTTCTTACACCAGTATCAAAAATTTTTTTGAGAAGTATCATTATTTTATTGACTGTGTTGGGACTTAATGTAGAATTACTATTCTGTTTTTTGGACTTAGTTTTGAGATGTTCTCGAAATTCAAAAATGTGTTCATAAGACAATTTGTTTAAGTTTGTATCTTTAAAGTAAGGCTTTATGTGTCGTTCATAGTTATTTTTTTGTGTACTAATATAGCTGATTTTCCTGTTGTTTTGTAGGTCTTCCTCTTCAAGTATATTGAAGAGCATATCGGTCGTTACCAAAAAATCAAATCGTTTCTCTCTTAGCTCAACAACTCGGATATGTTGTTCTATATCTAAAGCCTCTTTCTTGGTTTTGAAACCTTTGCGAATGATTCGTATCCGCTTTTGAGTAACTGGGTGAAAACCGTCAGAAATATCAATAGTCCATGTTCCGTTTTTGGCTTTTTTAACTGTCATGATGTTCACCTAAAGAAACATCAAAACCGAGTAATTCGTTAGCAATAGTAGCGGGTATAGTACCAATTCGTTTATTTTGATAAACTCCAAATCCTCTTGCAATTAGTAGTTCCTTCCCTTGCTTGATAATTCGTTTAGAAGTGCCCTCAGAAAATCCAAGAGCAACTAGGTCATTCTTATTTATGGTTGCTATCACGTGACTTACTCCTTTATTCTTCTAGTTTGATTTTCTTATACTTTACATGATTATCGAAATACTGACTGTCTTTATAGACCTTACTGGTGTATTCCGTTTCATATAGTACGACTGAACTATCATAGTTAAAATCTTCATAAGTATAAAATTTATCTTCATCAGGCCTTTTTAAGTTGCGTGATGAAAAATAGGCTTGCTTTCCGAAGTTTTCCAACAATTCTTGTCCAATCCCTTTTTCAAAATACTTTGTGACATATCGACCGCGATTTTCTTTGCTGTCTACATCAACTTTATTTATCCGTACTGCTCCATGTCCCCAAAGTTCCAAGAGTTGACGGTGTGGCACATAAGGAACGCTGAAAAGCAGAATATGAGCATGCCATGCTCCACGTTTTTGCCTCTCTAATACTGCTATATATTTTAATTTACTTTTCTTGGTATTAAAAATGTGATAATTAAAGCGTTTGATAAAAGTTTTGAGTAAGTCTTTGAAGTGGTTTCTATCGCTGATATTTTCTTTAGTGGTCAATGTAAGAAAAGAAGTTGTATCATTAAAATTGCAATCAACTAGACGTAGTAAGTTCCACTTAGCTTCTAAGCGAGTCTTCTTCATACGTTCAAGACGTTGTTCTTGTTCTTCAGGTGTTAGTTCATCAAATGTTCGACGTTTTGATTTTTCCTTGTTTTCAGTATTAGTATCTAGAATGGATTTTCCTTTTGAAAATATTGGCTTTTCATATTCCCAAATTTCAATATAGGAAGAAGTGCGGACTATTTTTTTATTATATGAGGTCATAAAAAATAGTTCCTTTTAGGTTGGCTTTCGCCAAAAGATTGTCTATATAATAAATAAACTAGGAGGAGCAAAGCTCCTCCTAACTTTTAACATGTGACCTAAGCACTGCTCTGCTAAACACGCTTCCAGCTTGCCGACCGGAGGTCGGCAGTTTTGCCTAGGATCACATGATTAAAAGTTACAGAAAGTAATATTTCTTGGTAATTGTATCATAGCAAAAGACAGGTATTGTTTTGCTATTCTTTACATCTCCATCAATAAAGTAATGATTTTTACTATCATAGTAAATCTTACCTTGGTAAGTTTTATCTTTAGCTACTTCCCAAGAAGCAACATGACCAGAAACAATATCTTTTAAAAATCCACCAGTGTTAAGAGGAAATTTATTTGTAAACATTTCTGAACTCGTTAGCTCTTTCCAAAGCTTGCCAGCTTCCTCATCAATGCCAGCGTGGACAAAAATTTGATTTTCTGTTTCAAAATAACGACTATCTTCATATCGTTTTTGAAACCAGTTTATGAAAGGAACAAACTTAGCATTATTTCTAATTTCGTTTCTAACACCTGTTTCAAAGTTGTTAGGATTCGATTTGAAAATATAGTTCAATTCCTCTGGAGAGAAGAAACTCTTTATTGTTTCTGGAAATGCAGAAGCAGTAGGATTGTCTAAAATCAACCAATCATAAAAAGATTCTTCATGATTCCCAAAAAGCGTAATAATTTGTTTTGGATAAATCTTTTCAAGTTCAATTATTTTAGAAATGACTTGAAAAGATTGAGAACCGTTATCAATATAGTCTCCAAGTAAGATAAGTCGATTTTCTCTATCAGATAAGTCTATTTTATTGAGAGCGTCTATGAACTCATTTAAATATCCATGTATGTCAGATATCGCGTAAATTTTAACCATAGAATCTTATTTTGATACAGGAAGAACATCAGAGCATGAAAACCAAAGGTTGCCATTATACTGGCCAACATTCAAGTCTTTTAATTTTACAGGGCAAGTTTTGTTATTTGCCATTTCTTGTACGGAGGTAGTAGGAGTTAAAGTATTTACCTTCACCTGAATCATCTCCATAAAAAAATCACTAGTTTCATCTTGAATCGATATATTTAGTCGTAAGGCAGTAGGCTTATTGCTCTCTCTATCTAATACTTCTGTATACCCTTTCACGGCAAAGAAGCGATTGCCTAGTAGTTCTGGTTTTAAAAAATCATTTAATTTCATGATAAATTCCTTTCTTTCTTACCTCCTGCAATGCAGTCGGTTGGCTCTTTTTCTCTATTGAAAAGAATTCCTATTCCAACAGAGAAAAATACCGTCATTAGTAGTTTGGCAGTATATTTTTAACTACCCTTAAAAACTCTTGTTTAGTTTTAACATCAACAAACGGAACGATTGTCAATACAGGCTCAACCGAATTTAAACCGTCAGCATAAAAGAGGGCCTCGCCTTTTTTATCAGATACAGTAGGCACGTTCTCCAGTTCGCACATAGAGAAAGCCATTCTTAAACGGTCACTTCCTGGATTTCCAAGATATAATACCGCAGATATTTGATTTCTCAATTCTACTGGAATATTCTCAGCATTAGGGTCTTGCGTAGATAACAGTAAGTGACAACCAGCTTGTCTTCCTTTCCTAGCAATTAATCCCAAATTTTGTAAAATTTCATTCCATAACTCTTTACCTTGCTTACTTGCTCCACAACTATCGCGAATAGAAGCAAGTTCATCAACAAATAGAAAATTAGGTGTCATTCCTAAATCATAAGCATCCGCATTTAGTGAGCTGTTTTGCTTGATAATTTCAAAACGTTCATTCATAATTTCTACAAACTGTCTTGATAGCTTTGCAAGAGAAGTGGGAGAAGAACCTACTGATATTTTTTCTCCTAATTCTGCTTGGAGTAGCTTTCCAAGAGCATACAAGTCAGCCCCCTTACCGTCTACTATGGCTAAACAACTATCATCATCAGTACCACAGCCTTTAGAAAGTGCATTGAATAGATACCATTGCAGAGCTATTGTTTTTCCTGTCCCTGTTCGTCCATATATACCTATGTTAGTGTTTGATTTTAGACTAAATTGCTGAGTATTCGATAGCTTGATTATTGGACTAGGAATATCTTTAAAAAATTCTCTTGTTAATGTGTTACTATTAAAAACATATTGTTCAATTTCTTCTATTTCCCCTAACACATATACTATTTTATCAATCTCTTCTTTTTTGGAAAGCAAGGACAAGCCCAAAGTGGGACAGAGATATTCCTCTAAATTTTTCAAGGTTTTCAAATAACGGTTCCCAAATAATGGGACACAGATAATAACCTTGTTATCCTCAGAAATGTCAAAATAGAGAACTGCTGAATCTACGACTTCATTATCACTTTCATCATAAAGAGCCAAACTAACTAACATGTATAACAAAGCTTCTCTGATATTGAGCTTGTTTCTCAATTTTGCTATAAAATTAGAACGAAAGAACTTCTCTACGAAAAAAAGAAGACTTATAAAAAACATGGAAAAGACTAGACGTGCAATAAATGGGATTGTAGCAATCCATGAACACATGAGAAGTAAAAGGATAAAAATTTGAATAGATAGTCTAACAATTGTAATATTTCGGGGACGAATCAAGTAAGGGTATTTACTCTTCACACGAATTGTTTGATTTAACATTCTCATTTTTTGCATCCTCCTCTCCAGCAGGGGAAGTCATCATATCTATACAAATAATCAAAAAGATAATAATCGTAATACCCATCAATATTGAAATAGCTTCAAAGATAGGAGAATAGACATTTGTTAAAAACAACACGTAATATAATGTGGAAGCAAATCCAATAAAGAACAAATAAAAAAGATATTTATAGAGATTCTTCATTATGCAATTCCTTTCTTTTTAAGATATAAAAGAGAATAAAGGGGAGGTACTCCCCTAGATTAAACTTAAGATAATGCCCCTGCAAGAGCCTTAACTAGGTAATTGTGTTTTACTCTTTTCCAACCCAATTTGCCTATAATATAATAGTAGATATCAGGGTTAATATCAAACTCATGCTCAACTGATAAAATGGTACCTTCATCAGCTTTTCTAGAATATGAACGATGTTTTTCTTTAACAAGTTCAATAATCTCATCTGTAATAAAATCAGAAGTATTAGCATTGTAAAAATACAATTCACTATAAATTTTCTTTGAGGTAAAAATGTCATCCGCTAAGCATGTCCCTGTTACCGTATGAAATAACTGACATGCTCTATCCCACATATCCAACAAACTTGCTAAATACTTAACAGATAAATTTTCCCCATATAGTGTATTTTTAAGTTTTTTCGCATATGGTAATGCATCTGTTGAATCATATTTGTAGGAACCTCCAACAACTGCATCAGGAACATATCTTGATAGCCTATGACAATACCCTTGTTCGATAACATCGTCAAAGGTATGAGTTTTAGTTTTTGGAACTATTTTTTTTGAATTCATAACAATATTTCCTTTCAAAATTATATGTATTATTGTTTCAATTAGTCTCTACTCTGGGTGAGGCTCTTGCAATATTCATTTATCTTCTCCTTTTTGTGTTTGTGTATAAATGTAGTATCTTTATTAAACAACGGCGATTAAGCTACAGTTCCTCAATGTTACCATGAGAAACTGTAATTCTCTACTGCATTATTTCTTTGTAATACCCAAAAATGACAAGTTTTATAACATAAGATAATCTTACCTGTCTTACCATCTCAGAAGTCATGAATGTTTTCTGATAATTTTCAAGGCCTGTAATAATAGAATTTTCTAAGAAAAACCTTACAGATAAGGTTCCAACATCCTTATCCTTTGGAATAGAGGAAATCGAATGTTTCATTTCATTATCTAATTTATGCCAATCTTTCAAACTTAAAGATTTTGTTTTTTCAAAAGCCTCTTCTAAAATACTTGATGCAGACGCTTTTAAAATCAAAGTTACTGAAGTTGCCCCTAATTCATTGTCAATTTCCTTCAAATATGATTTTGTTGCTTTTTCTAAATTTTCTACATCTTGTTCATTTATTTTAGCGTCTAACTTTTCCTGAATCACTGCTTGTATAGATTCCAGCCAGTACTTTGCCTCATAAGATAGGCGTACTCCAAGGTGCGACCGCATTTTTAACCTCCTTGTTTTGAGTTTTGTTGTATCTCGTATAAACAGTCTATCATTTATTCTTTCAGAAGTCAACCTAAAACACCAAAAAAATTCCAAAAATCAAATATTTTATTGTCTTTACAACAGAATGAATCTTTTGGAATGTCGATTTAATAAGCATTGTGTCGATTTAAGTTCCTCGGTTTTAAACTCAAAATCCAGTGTCCGCAAGGACGTGCCGGTTCGACCCCGGCCGCCGGTATAGTAATAACGACAAGGTTTGTACGCCTTGTTTTTTGTTTTATCTTTATAAATTTCGGCTTTTTGTTAACTATAGTGGGTTGGAGTCAGCTAAGATTCTGAGAAGGCGATTGGTGTCTTTTTTTTGAAATTTAGAGTATAGTATGAAGGGTGTTGATATGCACAGTGGCTCTGGAGCATCGCGATCTCACATTTTTCTTTGTAGCTGCTTCCTCCAATATTGCAACGTTTGGGGATGAAAATGGACTAGAAGCAATGATGTCTCTTTTAATAGCATCTAAAACTGGTAGTAAATAATGTTTTTAAGATTTATTCTGAATATAAAATTTTTTGATAGCTATTTAATGTTACGGCACTGGTTTTGATGATATAAATTGTCGTTGAATGATGTTCTCAGCTTACTTACCAGTCTCTATTTTGGTCTTGAATATACAATATAAGTGCACAATAAAAAACTCGCTCTGTTGTAAAATGAAGTGCAACACAAAAGACATGTTCATCTGATATACTAGAGTTGCG
>CALHBZ010000146.1 GCA_937930605.1 Streptococcus oralis | reverse complement strand
AGCACAAAAATGGAGAAATTGTTTATTTTTTGTTATAGTCAAAGCGAATGACTTGGTCCTGTGCATCCACATAAGCATGAACGCCAAAGGGCACAATGGCTCTTGGTGTTGCGTGGCCGACATTTAGATTATAGACAATCGGGATATTGTTATCAATGATATCCAATAGTGCCTCTTTATAGTCGTCATAGAAAGTTTCATCCATAGGTTTTCCGACCAAGAGTCCACTAATGATCTCAAATACCCCAGTTTCTTTCAAAGCCTGTACCATCTTTTTGAAGTTTTCCGGCTCAGGCTTTTCTTCGCTTGTTTCTAACAAGAGAATCTTTCCTTCCCAGTCGGATAAGTCAGGGAAAAGTTTGTACTTTTGGCAGAGGTCTGTGCTATCTGCGTGTAGAGAGTTGTCAAAAATATCGTAGAGAGACTCAAGACAACCACCGAGGATTTCTCCCTCAAACTGGGTATTTCCTTGTAACAAATCAAAACCTGTATTTATATGACTGAGACGAGGTGTTCCCAAAGCTTTGGGACTGAAGTCAGTTCTTTCCTCATACCAAACGTCGCTAGGGCGGATTTCTGAGATTCTTCCAGTCTCAATCAGTTCTTTAAAGTAGTGGAGGGTGTAGGGCAACATCTCCTTGTCTAATTCACAAATGTCTGCTAGAAAGGATTGCCCATAAAAAGTCTTGACCCCTAGTTTATGCAACATAAGGTGATTCATAGTGGTATCCGAGAAGCCAAGAAAAATCTTTGGTTTGATAACCTTTTGAAGTTGATCGTTTTCAAAAAGATAAGGTAGCAAACGATAGGTATCATTCCCACCGATGGCGCAGAGGATCATGTCGATGCTATCATCCGAAAAGGCCTGCATCAAATCCTCTGCACGCGCCTCAGGGTGATCCTTGATAAAGTCTAAGCCCTTTAACGAGTGGGGCATAAAGATAGGATTGAGATCCATATCCTTGAGACGTTGGACACCCAGCTCCACTTCGTGTTTGACAAAGTCCTCTCCGATAATGCCACTAGATAAGCTCACAATACCAATAGTAGAAACCATATCTCGACCTCCTAGAAATTGATAGAGCCTATTTTATCATAAAAGATGGGAGAAAACTATAGGGAACAGGGTAGAGGGACGCTTGTAGGTCAAGCAAGCGAAAAAGCAACCACTAGTGCAGTTGCTTTTTGTTTTTCTAATCAGTAATCTCGCTAGATATGAGTTATTTGGTCAACTCTTGATTATAGGATAGGGCCAAATCAATCCAGTAAGGCAATTCTTTTTGACCTTCTATATCTAAGTCTATATAGCCATGATAAAGGCGCCCCCTCATCAATGTAGTATGAGCTCCTACTCGGGGTAGAACTTGCTTCTCCATTTTTTTGCCAATTCTGACCATAACCAGCTCATGATTTCTGGAACTGACAGTAAGGGCCATTTTCCCACGAATCATAAAGGCCAGGCCACCAAACAGCTCCTTTTCTTCTAGCTCCTCTTCGAAAATTTGAGGAGGAAGTTTGAGCGCTAGAATTTTTCGAATCTGCTGAGCCAAAGATTGACTATATGCCATAGCTCTTTCCTTTTCTTAGTAACGTGATGGGCCTGCGCTTGCGCTTCGGATATTGAAACGTTTCTTGAGATAGAAGCGAAGGGCGAGAAGGGCTGCTCCTAGGATGGCAAGTGTAATCGGAGGAAGGACAGGATTGAGATTTGCAGGTAGGAAGTTTGTTCCAAAAAGAACTGCCAACCAAACCAGCATAGAAATTAGAATGATGAGAAATGATTTCCAAAATGGGGGACGTTGGCTACGATCTACATCGGGACCATAGTAGCGGTAGATAAAGTGGTACATCCAGTAAAAGGCAATTCCTCCAATGATACCCACAAATAAGAGAGTAATCAAACCATAGCCGACAGCCTGATCGGGAGAGATGACTGTTGTAAGGGCACTGATGAGTGCAAATAAACTAGTGATAAAAAGGGCGGAGTCCATAATCATGAGTTTTGGATCATCATTTTCTTTTGGGTGTTCCTTTTCATATTGTTCCTTCAAAGTGAAATTATGAGCCCATTGAGTTGGTGCCCCGTAAAGGGTACGAGCAGGCACTCCCTTTGATTGTTCTTTAAGAATCTCTGGGATAATTTCGTTGAAAATAGCATCAATTTCAGCATCTGTTTTGCCATCTTTAAGAAACTGTTGCGTGGCAACATGAATAAAATGTTTGTTTTTCTTAGTTAGTTTTTGTAGATCGATCTGAGACATAGGGATTCCTCTTAGAACCATTTTTTATGGATGAGATAGAGAGT
>CALHBZ010000145.1 GCA_937930605.1 Streptococcus oralis | reverse complement strand
TTTTCTAAGTTCATAGATCTGAACTTTATCTTCATAACTCAATTTCATAATAAAAACACCCCAAAAGTTAGATTTTTTCTGTCTAACTTTTGGGGTGCAGTTCAATATTTTATGCAGTCTTTGTTTGTTATTTGAGATAGCGCTGAAGAAACTCTCGCGTCCGTTCTTCTTTAGGGTTCGTGAAGAGATCTTCTGGCTTGCCTTCTTCAGCGATGACGCCCTTATCCATAAAGATGACACGGTGAGAGACATCGCGGGCGAACTCCATTTCGTGGGTTACGACGATCATGGTCAATCCTTCCTGAGCCAGATCTTGCATGATTTTAAGGACTTCACCGACCATTTCTGGATCCAGAGCAGATGTTGGTTCGTCAAAGAGGATGGCATCAGGATTCATGGAGAGGGCGCGTGCGATGGCCACACGCTGCTTCTGGCCACCAGAGAGTTGTTTTGGTTTGGCTTGCCAGTAGCGTTCTCCCATGCCAACTTTTTCAAGATTTTCTTTGGCAATTTTCTCTGCTTCAGATCGTTCTCGGTTAAGAACAGTCGTTTGGGCAACAATAGTATTTTCGAGAACATCGAGGTTTTCAAAGAGATTGAAGGATTGAAAAACCATTCCGAGCTTTTCACGATAGTGAGTAAGGTCATAGCCTTTTGCAAGAACGTTTTCTCCTCGGTAGAGAATTTCCCCCTCAGTAGGTGTTTCAAGTAGGTTGATAGAACGTAGGAAGGTTGATTTTCCGCTTCCTGAGCTGCCGATGATGGAGATAACCTCTCCTTTGTGAACTGACAGAGAGATGTCTTTTAAGACTTCATTTTGTCCATAGGATTTTTTGAGGTGTTTAATTTCAAGAATGGGTTGATTCATTATTTCAGGTCCTCCGTTTGCATTTGATTAGCACCTGTAGTGTATGTATCCATGTCCATGCGTCTTTCGATGAAGCGTAGAATACGGGTCACTGTGAAGGTGAGGACAAAGTAAATCACGGCGATGATTGTAAATGTCTGGAAGTATTGATAAGTTTGGGTGGCCACGGTATTTCCAGAGAAGTAGAGTTCCACAACAGAGATAACATTCAGTACAGACGTATCCTTGATATTGATGACAAACTCGTTACCGGTTGCAGGTAGTATATTGCGGACGACCTGAGGTAGGACAACCTTGTGCATGGTCTGATTATGGGTCATACCAAGAGCGGTTGCAGCTTCAAATTGTCCCTTGTCGACTGCTAGGATACCTCCACGGACGATTTCTGTCATATAGGCACCCGTGTTGATTGAAACGATGAAGATGGCTGCCAGTGTACGATCGAGATTGATTCCGAAGGCTTGTGCTGTACCATAGTAGATAACCATAGATTGAACAATCATCGGTGTACCACGGAAAATTTCAATATAGACATTGAGGATCCAACCGACTAGTTTCTGTAGGGCGTACATTGCCTTGTTCTCAGATAGTGGAGCGGTACGGAAGACCCCAATAGCAAGTCCGATAAGGAGACCTGTGATGGTTCCGATAATGGAGATCAAGAGTGTGATACCAGCACCACGCAAGAGTTGTTGCCAGTTTTCAGAAAGAATTTTAGCAACTTGGCTAAAGAAGCTACTTTCTTCCTCTGTTGTTGTCGCCTCTACTGGTTGTTCTTTAATCATCTGATCCATAAGGGCTACTTGTTCGTCCTTAGAAATGGTTTCGATGCTGGCATTGATTTGGCTGATGCGACTATCGTCCTTGCGAAGACCAATTGCAATAGCTGTATCTTCTTCTCCAGTTTTGAAACCTGGTTGGGGTTGAATCATTTTGAACTTAGCGTTGGCAGATTCAGCGGTCAGGGCTTCAGGACGCTCCGAAACATAGGCATCAATGACACCCGCTTCAAGTGCTTGGCGCATCTGAGCAAAATCACCCATGGCTGTTTCTTTCTTGGCGCCAGGGATTTGGGAAATCAAATCATAGAGGTAAACACCTTGTTGTGATGTGATTTTTGCTCCGCTAAAGTCGTTTAAAGATTTGGCATTGGCATAAGTAGAGTCCTTTTTAACCAATAGAACAGGTTCACTAGTATAGTAACTGCTTGAAAAGGCAATTTCTTGTTTGCGTTCAGCCGTTGGGCTCATACCTGCAATGATCATATCGATTTTGCCAGAAGTAAGGGCTGGAACAAGTCCTTCCCACTTGGTTTTAACGACCAAAGGTTCCTTGCCTAGGTCTTTGGCAATCTTTTTAGCGATTTGTACATCGTAGCCATTGGCATATTGGTTGGTACCGTCAATTTTGACAGCGCCGTTACTATCATCGTCTTGGGTCCAGTTGAAAGGGGCGTACGCTGCCTCCATCCCGATGCGTAAATATTCGTCGGCTTGGACCTGGCTAACTAGTCCCAGTGTAAGGGCTAGGCTAGCAAGGATAGATAAGCATAATTTTTTCATGTTTTCTCCTATTTCTAGTCTAAAAATGACTTCTCTCTATTGTATCGAAAAATAGTGAGATTTTCAATACAAGTAAGCCTTTACTTATAAAAAATGATATAATGATAACAAAGATAAAAAGGGGGATTGTGTTGTGAAAAAGACTTTTTTCTTGCTTTTATTTAGCTTGTTTTGTATTTTACCACTCTCTGTTTTTGCGGTTGATTTCAAGATTCGCTCTTATCAAGGTGATTTGTATATTCATGCAGATAATACAGCAGAATTTAGGGAGAAAGTAGTCTACTATTTTGATGAAGACTTTAATGGACAACTAGTAGGACTTGGCCATGCGGGTAAGATGCCAAAGGGCTTTGAAATAGATTCCAGTCCGAAGATTCAGGTATGGAAGAATGCTGCTACCATTGAAAATGTCAATAGTGAAGTGATAGAAGAATCGGAAGGCTATACTGTAAAAGTGTATAATCCAGGCCAAGGGGGGGATACCGTTGAAGTGGTAATCACATGGCAACTAAACAATCTCTTATTTCTATATGATGATATCGCGGAACTTAATTGGCAGCCCCTGACGGATAGTTCAGAACCTATCGAAAAGTTTGAGTTTCGAGTAACGGGCTTTAATGGAGCAGAAAAATTGTTCTTTCATACAGGGAAACTCTTTACAGAGGGCAAGGTAGAAAAGATAGATGGTGATTATCGTGTTCATTTACAGAACCTACCTCGTCAGCGTGGGGTCGAATTGCATGCATATTGGCCTAGAAAAGATTTTGGAACAGCTTTGGATCAGGGATTGAAGGGCAATCGTTTAGCAGAATTTGAAAAAATAGAGGAATCCATTACTGCTGAAAAAGCTCAAAGCAAAGCTCTGATTATGTGGATCATCCCTTTGCTACTCTCGCTTTCTTTAGTCTTTAGTGTTATTTTATACTGTATTTACAGAAGAAAAACCTCCCCATCGAAGAAATATGCTAAAAATCACCGTCTCTATGAACCGCCAATGGACTTAGAACCGATGGTTTTATCGGAAGCTGTTTACTCCACTTCTTTAGAGGAAGTCAGTCCCTTGACCAAGGGAGGAGGGAAGTTCACCTTTGACCAACTCGTTCAGGCCACTTTATTGGATGTGATTGACCGTGGAAATGTTTCAATCATCTCAAATGGAGATGAGGTCCGTTTAAAAGTCGTAAAAGAAAAAGGACTGGCAAGTTTTGAAAAAGATTGCCTTAATTTGGCCTTTTCAGGAAGAGAAGAAGTGCTTGTTTCAGATTTGTTTGCAGATTACCAAGTGTCAACTAGTCTTTACCAAGGTGCAAAAGCAGCTGATGAAAAACGGATTCAGAAAACGGGACGTAAGCTTAAGTCGTCTTTCGAGCAAGCACTTAAGCAGATGCAGGATGGGGTGAGAAAGCGGGTTTCCTCTTTGCAACTTCCAGATTATTATCGTCCACTGAGCAATGGAGAAAAAATCTTGCGATTGATGATAGGTGTCTCTACGCTTCTACCTGCTTTCGTTGGTTTTGGCTGGTTCTTGTATAGTTTGGATGCTCACGGGTACCTTTCTCTGTCACTTCCTATCCTTGGGTTTGTGAGCTTGATGTTAGCTGCCGTCTATTATTGGACGACCCGATTTGATACTCGTGATGGTGTTTTAAACGAAGAAGGACTAGAAGCATACTATCTCTGGACTAGTTTTGAAAACATGCTTCGCGATATCGCTCACCTAGACAAGGCAGAATTAGAGAGTATTGTTCTTTGGAATCGCCTCCTTGTCTATGCTACTTTATTTGGTTATGCGGACAAGGTGAGTCATTTGATGAAATCTTATCAGATTCAAGTTGAGAACCCAGATATCAATCTTTACGTAGCTTATGGCTGGCACAGTATGTTTTATCATTCTACTGCTCAAATGAGCCACTATGCTAGTATTGCAAACACAGCAAGTACCTACTCCGTATCTTCTGGAAGTGGAAGTTCTGGCGGGGGATTCTCAGGAGGTGGAGGCGGTGGTAGCATCGGCGCCTTCTAAAAAATCTATCGCAACATCTGAAATTATGTTATAATAGAGGACAGAAAAAGGAGTAATGTATGTATTTTATTGAAATTTTGAAGTCAATCTTTTTTGGGATTGTTGAAGGAATTACGGAATGGTTGCCCATTTCAAGTACTGGCCACTTGATCTTGGTTGAAGAATTTGTACAATACAAGGACCAGAATGAAGCCTTCATGTCCATGTTTAATGTTGTCATTCAGCTTGGTGCCATTTTAGCAGTTATGGTCATTTACTTTAACAAGCTTAACCCTTTCAAACCTGGTAAAACTAAGGTAGAAGTTCGTAGAACTTGGCAATTGTGGTCAAAAGTCTTCGTTGCGACCTTGCCTTTGCTATTGGTTTTTAAATTAGATGATTGGTTTGATGCTAACTTCCATAACATGGTTTCAGTTGCGATCATGTTGATTATCTATGGGGTTGCCTTTATCTATCTTGAAAAAAGAAATAAGGCGCAAGCTATTGAACCAACAGTAACTGAGTTAGACAAGTTGCCTTATAAAACAGCCCTTTATATCGGTCTCTTCCAAGTCCTTGCCCTTTTCCCAGGGACAAGCCGTTCTGGTGCCACTATCGTCGGTGGGTTGTTGAATGGAACAAGTCGCTCTGTCGTAACGGAGTTTACCTTCTATCTCGGAATTCCTGTTATGTTTGGAGCTAGCGCTTTAAAGATTTTCAAATTTATTAAAGCCGGTCAACTTTTGAGTTTTGGTCAACTATTCTTGCTCTTGGTTGCTATGGGAGTAGCCTTTGCGGTCAGCATGGTTGCTATTCGTTTCTTGACCAGTTATGTGAAGAAGCACGACTTTACACTCTTTGGTAAGTACCGTATTGTACTTGGTAGTGTCTTGTTGCTCTATAGTATTGTGCGTTTATTTGTATAAGTTGAAAATAGAATAAAATAGGATAGTTCGCCAAAAAACATTTTGGGAGGAACTATCCTATTTTTATAATTGTTTAGTTTATTTTTTATTACGTTATTCTGTCGTCTTGCCCGACGTTTGACCGTGGCTTTAAACGTAAACTAAAAGATTGTATTTAATTTGATTGACTTAAAATTTCGTGGATTAAAGATTCATCAAAAATATCCAGTCCGATAGATTGAAGCATAAATTGTAAAAAATAAATCCGATCGACAATTTTTTCAGAAGAATTTTCAAAAATACTCCCTTCAACCCAAAAGTTAGTCAAAAGCAAGATTGTCTCGGCCGCTTCATTAGGGAAGGGGATGGGGGGGATGGACTGATCTTCTATTCCTTTTTTAATAATATCTGCAATAAGGGGAGTTCCTATACGCAGATTGTAACGGATAATAGTCAGCATGAACTCCGCATCAAGAGGCGCGTGATTCAACATTTCGTAGTTAGTTTTCTGACTTTTTAAACTAAACTGAAAGGTTTCTTTGAGCTGTTCTCTTCCAGTTAAATGACTGGTGGATTCAAGCCAGTCTAGCAATTCCTTTTCCATCAATTGATAACGCTGTTTTAAAACTGCAAAAAAAATTTCATCTTTTGATTGAAAATGGTGATAAATCGCCCCTTTTGAAATGCTAGCTGTTTGCGCTATGTTCTGTACACTTGTTTTTTCATAGCCATTGTGAATAAAAAGCTGTGAAGCTGTTGATAAAATCTTTTCAATCATTGCTTGAGATTTTTCTGTTTTTGCGACCATTAAGTTCCTTCTCTCTGTTTTATTAAATTTATTTTATCAAAAAAAGAAGAAAAGGTAATATTTGAGCAGTCTAACAAGTCTCATTCTTAAGAAAACCACTCTACTTTTTTAATTTTGCTTCCATACGTTTGATGTGATACAAGTTTGAGAGAACTGTAATTCCACCGATGGTCATTATTCCTAAACCATTCCAAGGACTAAACAAAGTAGTGATGATCCCGCCAGTAATTGTAGCATACCCACATTTCACTCCCAAACGAGAATGTCGGATACCGCTCTCTCCTTGTGTTAATCGATAAAACTGTTCTTTTTGCTGCATTATTTGCTTTTTAATGACTTCGTGATGACGTATTTGATGTTGACGTACTCGTTGCTCTTGTTTTGCAATATAATCAATTGTTTTTTCTAGCATAGATTTTTTCATGTTAAGTCCCTTCTGCAAAAACCGACCAGACGGTATTTTTATGTTTTCTAGTTTAACAAATATAAATGAAGGTGTCAACTTCTAACACTTGCGGAAAAATATTTTTACTATCAACTATTTGAAATCAATCTCACCGTTTTTATTTTAAGTGCTGTAAATAATACATAATTAAAATCAAGTGGGCTTTTTTATTAATAAAATGTCAAAAAATAGCATAGTCCAAGTATGTATGTGAGAATGTTCCTTCTCTAAAATTACAGAATTTATCCTAGTACAAATGCGGTAGAAATTCAAACTAAACTATATTTCCCAAAAACATTCAGTTTTCTAGCAAAAGAGTGTGGAAACTAAGGGAAAGAAGTTTTCTTGAATTAGGATTTTTTAGAGTCTAAAATGTGAATAACAGCCTGTTGAATGCTGGCCAGCGATTTAAGATAGTTCCTCGAACTATTTTAGTGATTAGCTATCACGCTCTGAGTATTATTTCTAAAACAGAATGAGGCTGAAACACTGTTGTTCCAACCTCATTTGATTCAAACTAATGAAACTCCCCTCAAGGGTTTAAAATCCTGTTACTGTGATTCCTAGTAAACGAACGCCTTTTTCTTTTTCAGCTAGTTCTTCGTAGAGTTGAAGGGCAGTTTGAGAAATCTGACTAGCGTCCTGTGTTGCTTGTGGGAGGCTTTTTCGCCTAGTCAGAGTGGAGAAGTCAGCATATCGTATTTTTAGGGTAATGATTTTTCCAGCTTTGTCCTGCTTGTTGAGATTGTGAGCTACTTTTTCAGAGAGAAGAGTCAGCTCTTTTTTGATGTCTTCTTCAGCCTGGAGAATCTTACCATAAGTTTTCTCCTTGCCGATGGACTTACGAATGCGATTGGACTTGACTGGAGAATTGTGAATACCACGAACCTTTCTATAAAGGTCAAAACCGAGTCTGCCAAATCGATCGATTAAAGTGACTTCTGAGACGTCCAATAAGTCTGAACCAGTATAAATGCCCATTTCATGAAGGCGTTCAACTGTTTTTTTGCCCACACCGTGAAATTTAGCAATATCCATTTGTTTGAGAAAGTCTTGGGCTTGGTCAGGTAGAATTACTGTCAAACCATGCGGCTTCTGATAATCACTGGCCATTTTAGCTAAGAATTTGTTATAGGAAACGCCAGCAGAAGCAGTCAGGTGTAGTTCCTGCCAGATATCTTGTTGGATGAGACGAGCTATTTTGACAGCTGACTTGATACCAAGTTTATTTTCTGTCACATCCAAGTAGGCTTCGTCAATACTCATGGGTTCAATCAAATCAGTATAACGTTTAAAAATAGCTCGAATCTGAAAACCCACTGCCTTATACTTTTCATAATTTCCGGAGATAAAGACGGCTTGGGGACAACGTTCATAAGCTTCTTTAGAACTCATGGCAGAGTGAATACCAAAAGATCGTGCCTCGTAGCTACAAGTAGAAACAACTCCCCGCCCACCTGTTTGTCTAGGGTCACTTCCAATGATGACAGGTTTTCCTTTTAACTTAGGATTGTCTCTTATTTCCACTGCAGCAAAAAAGGCATCCATATCGATATGGATGATTTTTCTGGACAAATCATTTATCAATGGAAATATGAGCATTTTTGTTCCTTTCTACCATCATTCATTTTCTATTTATTATACCCTTTTTTCTGAAAAAATGGAAAAGAGTAATTTTACTTTCAAATATATAATACAGATAGTGCCAAATAACAGACTGTATTAGAAAAGAAAGCAACAAAAAGGCCGTATATCACTTGTTGAAATCGGTTACTGTATGGTATACTTGACTCATGAATGTAACAGATGACTGTTGCTAGAAAGAAAAATGAGGACATTAACATGGTTGTTAAGACAGTTGTTGAAGCACAAGATATTTTTGATAAAGCTTGGGAAGGCTTCAAAGGCGTAGATTGGAAAGAAAAAGCAAGTATTTCTCGCTTCGTTCAAGCTAACTACACACCTTATGATGGAGATGAAAGTTTCCTTGCTGGACCAACAGAACGTTCACTTCACATCAAAAAGATTGTAGAAGAGACGAAGGCTCACTACGAAGAAACTCGTTTCCCAATGGACACTCGTCCAACATCTATTGCTG
>CALHBZ010000144.1 GCA_937930605.1 Streptococcus oralis | reverse complement strand
TCCAAGCAAAGGGAACTGTCTTTTTCTCGATATCTTGAAGAAGATAACCAGCAATTTCAGACAAACGCGCCTCGGTATAACGCATTGCCGCAGGCGGATCTCCATCCATAGAACCATTATTACCGTGCATTTCAACTAGAATCTCACGGTTCTTCCAGTCCTGTGACATACGAACCATGGCATCATAGATAGATCTATCACCGTGTGGGTGGAAATTCCCCATGATGTTCCCGACAGACTTGGCAGACTTACGGTAACTCTTGTCAAAGGTATTGCCATCTTTATTCATCGAATAAAGAATGCGACGTTGAACCGGCTTCAATCCATCACGAATATCTGGCAAAGCCCGGTCTTGAATAATGTATTTGGAGTAGCGACCAAAGCGCTCTCCCATGATGTCCTCCAGGGACATGTTTTGAATGTTAGACATAGGATACTAAGCCCGTAAAATGCAAAGTAAAAATAGGAAATTCTTAAAGCGAGCGATGCTCGCAAGAGAACTTATCTTTTTCACACAGCATTTAGAGCGTGTTCAACTCCTTTCAAAGAATATAGAATAGGTTTTATGGAAAAGGGAAAAAATATATGGTAAGTGAGTTTCACCCAATTCCTGTATCATCATTTCCACTTGAAATATCTACTCCACAAATCCTCGTTTATACTTGATATGACTGGCGATATTGCTATCTACATCTTTCTTATCCCAAAGTTGGAGTTCCCATGGGTAGTAAAAATTACTTTTATTTTTAAAATAGATATGAATACCGACATAGCCATCTTTATCACGTAAATACCAATTTTTTAGTCCGTACATCTCTTGCCAATCATCTAATTTGTCCATGACTTGAGCTATCTCTTTAGAACTTAAAATCATACGAGCACCAAAAATATCATTAAGAATGGAATTCACAGGATAGCCCTCTTGACGCTCGGAAAAACGTGTAATTTTATCTAAAATAGACTCAGAAGTTTTGACACGATAAACATAGGCAATATCTTGGACATCCGCTTTCATCAGATAGTCATTAATTGACTCATGTAAATTCAGACGGTAGGCCAAAATCGCTTTAGTCGGGACTTTTGAAAAGGTATGCTTGAGATTGATTTTCTCCACTTTACCTGTTTCAAAATAATCTTTAGAATATTCTAGATGAATACGATTAATCTCTGTAATGAGGCGTTCCACTTTTTCAATCATGAGTCTTCTCCTCTCGCTTTTTCATTTTTCTAGTTATTCCCAAACTTCTTCACTCTTTCCTCAGCATACTCAATCATCTTCTCCGCCACATCCTTATCGTAATAAAATCCCATCTTGTGAGCAAGGATTTGAGCCTCTTGGTGGAAAAGTTGCATCGTAGCAAACAAAGACTGAGTGATTTTCTCTTTACTTGAAAAATCAAGTAGAGCTGAGAATCCCTTCTCTTTCTCAGCAGGTAAATAGTTAAAGAGATACTTGTAGTTCTTGCCGACGTCAACAGTCCCCTTATCACTTGCGACCTGCCAAGCTAAGACCTTCAAGAGTTCTTGTTGACAAATACCGTAGAGATGGTCAGTCGCGTAGATGATCTGATTGCGACAAATCCCTTTAACCACATAGGCTGATACCCACCAAAATTCATTGCAGGCTTTTTCAAAATCTGTCTGACTAGCTGGATTCGTCCAGTAACGCTGAGGATTTGGAGAATAAGGCGCAAATAAGCCCTTAGGGTCCTCTAGCACCGTGAAATCCGCTTCACTTTCTACCCACTCCTGGATATGATCTTTGGGGCAAAGGGTCAAATCAATCCGGTTACCATCTTCAAAGAGCATGAGATAGAGACGACGGTGTCCCAGTACATTATACTGTTCAATCAGACGGTTGCCAAACTGATCCAACCAAGCAAGGTCACTCGTCAGATTATCTAAATCGTCCACGACATAAACAACATCATAGTCTTGAAACTCGTCTTTTGGTGCTTTTGTATCAGTTCGTGAGCCAGACATGGCGACAGCCTGGACTTGTATATTTTCGGCTACCTGTAAAATTAATCTCAGCATTTGCGCTTCACTTCTATGTTGTCTGCACATATCTTTTATAGAGTCATTTTTCATAGCTGTCTTGCTCCTCTTGTTTTTGGATGCCTCGTATTCTTTTCATCTCAAGTTCCCCTACAATGAATTGGATAGTTGAACAAATCCCCAAAACGATTAAAATAAAATAAAACAAATTCATATCGTTTCTATGATATATTTTAAAGCTTCTCCATAATACAAAAGTATTTACTAATGAAAGAAGGAAAAGTAAAATAGCATTGAATAGGAGTATTATAGCAAACTTACTCTTAAAATACCTATAATGTTTTCCAATCCTATAGAGGGTATATAGTGAAAAAACAATCATCAAAGGTGTGAAGGCAAGTGCATAAAATAAGATAAACCCTGTTCCTGAGTATGGTTTACTTTCCATGGGTAGATCTAATAGACAGATACCAATAGTGAGGATGTTCAATATAAACAAAGATACTGTGCGAGCACACTCTTTTCTACCTTTATTGGTCATTAAGTCATATATAATTCCAAAAATGGCTAGGAAAACAAGGAAAAAAGGCATCATTAATAACGTAATCAATACTGCACCTCCAATAGTTTTAACGATTGTTTACATACAAAATATGATCGTCACCTTTACTTGAACTTTACAACTCCCCTGTCTGGTAAAGGTTATACCCTTCGTAATAATATGAAGCATCCATACCCTTAAAGAAACGAGTCTGAGTAAGGTCATACGTCAGATTATTGAGGAGGAGAAACTTGAGTTCGCCAGTCGATACCGCTCTACGCTTCGTGGCTAGGAGGTAATCTTCCTTGTCCACGTGAGACCAGTCCACGACTTGCCCCAGCTCAGCCTTGAGGAGATGATCCAGCCAGAGCCTCATATTTCTTCCGTTCCCTTCTCGAAAAGGGTGGGCGATATTTAGCTCAAGGTACTTTTCGACAATCTGCTCAAAGGTCTGCTGAGGCATGCGGGCGATATTTTCCAAGGAAGCTGCTAGATACATGACAGGCGCAAAGCGAACATTCCCTTTGGAGACATTGACTGTCCGAATCTGGCCAGCGAAGTCATAGATTTCTTCAAATAAGAAGCCATGAATAACAGCCAGAGTCGCATAGGTACCAGCTGCTTTATCGTCCAGAAGCTGCTTTTCAAAAAGCTCTTTCGCTCGGGTTTTGTTGATTTTTTCTTCCATCTTGGCTAGTTCAAGCGAATCCTTCAGACCAAGTTTATTGTCAAGCGTCATAAACACAGCTCTTTTCATTTAGATAGATTTTCTAAGCCCTGTTCCCACAGGTTTAAAACCTACTGTCTGATAAAATCCATCCGCTTCTGATATTAATTCAATGCGAGTCAAAGGATGTTTTTGATGAATTTCAGCGATCAATCGCCGTCCTAATCCTTTTCCGCGATAGACTTTATCAATGATAATCTCAGCTAAAAAGGTCGTCATGACTTCATCTGTCAAGTAGCGGGCAAAACCAAGGATTTTCTGGTTCCCTTCAACTACCAAGTAATGGGACAGATTTGTTGAAAATAATGAAGTCACTTTTTCCTCTGTAAAAGAAAGCCATTTTTCATTTTGATAAAGGGAATAAATAGCTTGACAATCTTTTGTGCTTGCAGGTCTGATTATCATTTTCTACTCCTTTCAAATCCGATGCGACCACTAACAATTTTTCAACTCAAATTTAGTTATATTCTAGTTGCTCTCCGTCGCTTCTTCTCTCGCCTTCTTAGCTGGCTTGCTTTTTTTATAGCGACTACGGATAGCGTTGAGATGGTCACGGAGATCGGCATACTGCTTCTTATCTGGATAAGCATAGGCGTTGATTGCAGTAAAGTCCACAAGGAAGTCATAGATTTCTTGTAATTTCGCACGGACTTCCTTGTTTTGACTAGGTTCCTTTCCTTTTTGTTCAGCCAAGCGCTCCTTATAGGCTTTTTCAAACTGAGCCTGCGCCTTTGTCAAGGTTTCTACATGAGTTGTCAAATGCAGGGTTGAAAGGGCAGTTTGGTAGTCACTATCTTTTAGCTCCTTGAGCAAATGATTAATAGCTTCTGTCTCTTTTTCGTAGCTCATACTCGTTAGCCCAGCATAATTTTTGAAAAGTTTGCTGAGTTTGTCGTAAGCTTCCTTGCTACTTACCTCTTTCACACGAGAGAAGGCCTTGACCAAACCAGTCAAGGTAGAAAGCGCATCATCACGCTCGCGATCAGACGCTTCCAGACTAGCCACCGTTTGACTGGCCTTGGAACGGTGCAAACCAGCTTGCAAGGTCTCAAGAAGTTTCTCCATATCCTCAAGCTTCGTTGCATAAACCTGCTCAGACTTATTGGCTTTTGTAAAAGCCCCCAACTCGTCCTTGCTCTCAGATAGAAGTTGGAAGAATTCGTTGTTTTCTAAATTACGTACAGTCAAACTCGTGATTCCATATTCTTTTTTCATAAAACTCCTCTTTCAATAATGTGTTTTTAAGTTTTTGCTCTAAAAAAATTCAGAACATATCTAAATATTCGTATTTTACTCCAATAACTCAAAGCACACATGTGTGTTTTGAGTTATTTCCCACTAGACAAGATATTCTTCAGGTGGGCTTTCTTGTTTTAGGGGTGGGGGATATGTTATTTATAAAATTTTTAAGGTATTATAGCCAATTCATATATTTAAAAGCATCTTCTAAAGTTTTTTGTCCTGATTCAAAGCCTCGTTTTCCACTTTGACAATTCTTTGCAACATTCCAATCTATATAAATTTTTTCATCATCTTTAACTGGATAAACTATATATCTATTTTTTTTACTCTTTTGAACTTCTCCATTATTTAATAAATGTTTTTCTATATCTTTAATTTTTTCTCGTGAGAAAATCTCATTAGAAGTGTTTCCTAGATTCTGCAAGATTGTTTTAACTTCATTTTTTGCAGGGCATATATATTTTTGGTTAATATCCAAATAGAAATCATTACTTCCAATATTTTCTGCTATTTCTCTCTCATCCCTATCACTATTTTTAAAATACTTTTTATATCTTTCTTTATAAGCATTTTCATAAAATTTAGAATAACTTAATTCTCTATCATCTTCATGTAACGTAGATAAATCAAAATCTGAATCAGTGTTTGGAATAAAGTAGTGTTCAAACTCATCTGGTGACGATAAAGGTACAAAAAATATTTCAGTACCAATAGGATATTGATCAGCTTTATTTTTAAAGACCAGTTTCACTTCATAATAGATTGTTTTCCCCTCTCGCAGTATCTGATGTACTTTCTCTTCAACTTTTGCTTGCGCTTTATTTGCAATAGAAAATTGAGTAAATAAATTTTTATACTTAGAATCTATAGAAGATTGAGACCATTTTTCTTTGGTATCCTCATATCTATTATTTAAAATTTTATAATCAAATACATATTTGTGAAATTGCCTAGCCAAAATATGGCCTCTATGAAAGTACCATTCATCACCATCTCCTTTTGGAATATTTCCATTTGGAAAACACTGTGGATTTTTAGTCAATTTCCCTAATTCATTATTCTGGTTCTTAATTGTAGGTTTTAGTAATGTTTCCCATCCTCTTTTAAATGAAGTAGCACCATTTGTTTCTCCATTATTAAATCCGACTATTCTAAAACAATAATTACTAATCCATGATGTTTCAATCGATTTATCTGTATACAATTGAAATTCGGGATAAAAATGCTGAATCTTATTTAGTCTATTGCTAAGATCTAGAAGATAGAGTAATTCTTTATCATTTTCTAATCCCAAGTTTCCTAATATTTTCTGTTTATCATTCATCGTATTCTCCTTGAAAATGTACTACTAACAATTTCTTAATTTACTTCCACTACTTTTTCTAACAAATTTTGTTATATTCTTTCTAAATAAAGGAATAATTATAAGAATTGATATTAGTGTAATTTACGATAAATACATTTTTAAAGGTAAAAATGCCAATCTTTAATTTGTACAACTATGTAAAGATTTGTAGTCTTTTAAAAACATATTAATTAAGTATTAGCAGTAATATTTGCTTCTCTCATCATATTTTATTCTTTGTTAGAAACTATTTATATAATTTCAATTTTATCTATTATCTCTAAATCTTCTTTCTTAACATTAAAAATAGCATAATTTATATACTCTCCATTTTTTACTGATTTATAAACTATACCATCATATCCAATTTCGCAGCAAATTGCTGATACTATATTAGTTATAATGTAATGTTTTTTTATAACATCATCAGTAAAATCATTGCCTTCATCACTGATTAATCCATTAAATTCCTTGTCTTTTCCAAATATATAGTTTATTGGAAACAAATTCAGTACTTTATTGCTAATGATTTTAACTAATATACGCTTCTTTTTACCTATATCATCTTCCTTTATCGGAACCTCCTTTGCTAATATACTCTTATCATTAGAACAATACAGAACACTTGTTCCGATATCATTAAATCTCCCCTGATTCGCAAATTCTGCTGGTGGTGCCCATAAATCTTTTTTGTGTACAATTTTATATTTATCTACAACTCTTGTTCTATATAGAAGTCTATCTTTACTCATCTTATAGATAAATTTATCATCTTTAAACCATTTCCTTATTCTTTTTTCTAGTTTACAAAAATAACTATTTCTCGAAATATAAATTTTATTGCCTATATAATCATTTTTTAAGTCATTTAATTCCTCAATAGAGAAGTTATGTGCCATCAAACTAATATCTGTTCGCAACTCCTCTTTCTCTCCATAAAACTTTTCTTCAAATTCATCTAATTCAAAATTTGTGTAAATTTCAGTGCTCCAATTTAATACACCATGATTTACTTTCTCATCATGATCCATACCAGTGCCATTATCACAATTTCCACAATGAATATTTTCAACAATTGACTCAAAATATTCAGACTCACTATCAATATTGAATTGCTCATTTAATAACTCTGACAATGTTTTTGCAGGATCGATTTCAGTGTCGATAGATTCATCATCTTCGAAGTTCTGCTCAAAACTATAACAAAAATCTTTAATCTCTGAACATTCTTCACATCGAATTATCATTTGATTCATTTTAGAAATTACATAGTTCTTTAACTCATTTATAACATCCATTTTGTTGGGAAAATAACTTTCTCCCCTAACTAAGTTTGTTCCACAACTTTCACAAGTAATATCTTGGAAACATTTTTGTGAATACTCATCAAATAAAAAATTAATGATATTTTCTTTGGGATGCTCTCTTACAACATATTCTTCAATAGAAAGAATAAAATTATACTCATCACAATTACAACATAACATTTAAATTCTCCTAAATTTACAAATACTATAATTTTCTAATATTGAATTTGTTCATCTCAAAACACCATCTCCCCACTCTCTTCCAGTGTAAACTTGACATTGTCTTCAATCCATTTACGGCGTGGTTCGACCTTATCACCCATGAGGACATTTACGCGGCGTTCAGCGCGAGCCAGATCTTCGATAGTGACACGGATGAGGGTACGCGTTTCTGGGTTCATGGTTGTTTCCCAGAGTTGGTCCGCATTCATCTCACCAAGACCTTTGTAGCGTTGAAGAGTAGCGCCTTTACCGAACTGCTTACGAAGTTCTTCTAACTCTCCGTCTGTCCAAGCATAGGCCACTTCTTCTTTCTTGCCTTTCCCTTTGGACATCTTGTAAAGAGGCGGAAGGGCGATATAGACATGTCCTGCCTCGACTAGTGGACGCATGTAGCGGTAGAAAAAGGTTAAAAGAAGAGTTTGAATGTGGGCACCATCGGTATCCGCATCGGTCATGATAATGATCTTGTCATAATTGGCATCTTCAATGGAGAAGTCTGCTCCGACACCTGCACCGATAGTATAAATCATGGTGTTAATTTCCTCATTTTTGAGGATATCTGCCATCTTGGCCTTGGCTGTATTGATGACCTTACCACGAAGAGGTAGGATAGCTTGGAATTTACGGTCACGACCTTGTTTGGCAGATCCACCGGCAGAGTCTCCCTCGACCAGATAAAGTTCGTTCTTAGCAGGATTCTTGGACTGGGCTGGGGTTAGTTTACCAGAAAGCAAGCCCTTGTCTTTTTTATTTTTCTTGCCATTTCGGCTCTCATCACGTGCTTTACGCGCCGCTTCACGAGCATCACGCGCCTTGATAGCCTTGCGGATGAGGTTAGAAGCCAGTTCACCATTTTCCATAAGGAAGAAGGTTAATTTTTCTGCGACAATGCTATCAACAATCGGGCGAGCTAGTGGACTTCCAAGTTTGTCCTTAGTCTGTCCTTCAAACTGGAGGTGTTCTTCCGGAACCAAGATAGAAAGAACGGCCGCTAGTCCTTCACGATAGTCTGAACCTTCAAGATTTTTATCTTTTTCCTTGAGAAGACCTGTCTTACGCGCGTAGTCATTCATGACCTTAGTAATAGCAGACTTGAGTCCCGTCTCGTGCGTTCCACCGTCCTTGGTACGAACGTTATTGACAAAGGATAGAATGTTATCTGAAAATCCATCATTGTACTGGAGGGCTACTTCCACTTGGAAGCTGTTGTCTTCGCCTTCGAAGTAAAGAACAGGCGTCAAAGTTTCCTTGTCTTCATTCAGGTAAGAAACAAAGTCCTGCACCCCATTTTCATAATGAAACTCAATCGCTTCTTCTGTTCGTTTATCAGTCAGAGACAAGGTAACATTTTTCAAGAGAAAGGCTGACTCATTGAGTCGTTCTGATATTGTATTGTACTTGAAGTCTGTCGTAGAAAAAATAGTCGCGTCAGGCATGAAGGTAACCTTGGTACCTGTCTTAGACTTGGGTGCTGTCCCCACCTTTTCAAGAGTCGTAACTGGCTTGCCACCATTTTCAAAACGCTGTCTATAGACTGCACCATCACGGGTGATTTCAACTTCCAACCAGCTTGATAGGGCATTAACGACCGAAGAACCCACCCCGTGAAGACCACCAGATGTTTTGTAGCCACCTTGACCGAATTTTCCTCCAGCGTGGAGAACGGTAAAGATAACTTCAACAGTTGGAATTCCCATAGCGTGCATCCCAGTCGGCATCCCACGACCATGGTCTTGAACGGTTAGACTGCCGTCTTTATTGATAGTCACATCAATGCGATCACCAAATCCAGACAAGGCTTCATCGACTGCATTGTCCACAATTTCCCAGACTAGGTGATGGAGACCAGCACCGTCGGTCGATCCGATGTACATACCTGGACGTTTACGGACCGCATCCAACCCTTCTAGCACCTGAATGGCGTCATCATTGTAGTTGTTAATATTGATTTCCTTTTTTGACACAAGGAACCTCCTATTCGTTCATCTTTACTATTTTACAGGTTTTCTAGGTATTTTGCAAAGTTTTTCCCATTCAGCTGTCACAATTTCACAAGATATTCTCAGCCTTTCTACAGCATTTCATGGTATAATAGACACATGATGACATTTGTATTATTAATACTAGCTTATCTGCTAGGTTCGATTCCGTCTGGTCTCTGGATTGGACAAATTTTCTTTCAGACAAATCTGCGTGAACACGGTTCTGGAAATACCGGAACGACCAATACTTTCCGTATTTTAGGTAAGAAAGCAGGTATGGCAACCTTTGTGATTGACTTTTTCAAAGGAACCTTGGCCACTCTCCTTCCAATTCTTTTCCACCAACAAGGTGTATCACCTCTTGTCTTTGGACTTTTGGCTGTGATTGGACATACCTTTCCTATCTTTGCAGGATTTAAGGGGGGCAAGGCTGTTGCAACCAGTGCTGGAGTGATTTTCGGATTTGCGCCTGTCTTCTGTCTCTACCTAGCAATAGTATTCTTTGGAACCCTCTATCTGGGTAGTATGATTTCACTATCTAGCGTTGTTGCTTCTCTCGCAGCAGTCATTGGCGTACTACTCTTTCCTCTCTTTGGATTTATTTTAAATAGCTACGACCTTCTTTTTATCGCTATTATCTTAGCGCTTGCTAGCTTGATTATCATTCGTCACAAGGATAATATCGCACGCATCAAAAACAAAACTGAAAATCTCGTTCCTTGGGGATTGAACCTAACCCATCAAAATCCTAAAAAATAAAACGCCAGTTTAAACTGACGTTTTTTTGTATGCTTATTTTGATTTGATGTAGTTGATACCATCTGCCTTAGGCGCAACTGCTTTTCCGAAGAAGGCTGCCAAGACAAGGATAGTCAAGACATAAGGGGCGATTTGAAGGTAAACCGCTGGCACTCCTTGTAGGAAAGGCAATTGAGAACCGATAACTGCCAAACTTTGTGAAAGTCCAAAGAAAAGACTTGAAAGCATAGCACCAACAGGATTCCATTTACCAAAAATCATGGCCGCAAGAGCGATGAACCCTGGACCGACGATGGTTGTTGCAGAGAAATTGACAGATGCAGATTGTGCATACAAGGCACCTCCAACTCCTCCTAAAAATCCAGAGATGAGCACACCATAGTAACGCATGAGGTAAACATTAATCCCAAGGGTATCCGCAGCCTGTGGATGTTCTCCAACTGAGCGAAGGCGAAGACCAAACTTCGTTTTAAACATGATAAACCATGATACAAATGAAAATCCAATTGCGACATATCCCATTAAGCTTGTGTTCTTGAAGAAGATATCTCCAATGACAGGGATATCAGACAATAAAGGAAAATCAAATTTACCAAATGACAAATCGATATTGTTGGTTTGACCTTTTCCGTAGATTGCTTTTACCAAGAAGACAGCTAAGGCAGGAGCCAACAAGTTCAATACCGTACCACTGACAACATGGTCAGCACGGAAGTTAATAGTAGCTACAGCATGGATGGCAGAGAAAATGAGACCAACCAAACCACCTGCAAGGAGAGATAGCCAGATGGTCATGCCACCAAGAGAACTAGCAAAAGTCAAGTTAAATACGACTCCCGTAAAAGCTCCCATAACCATGATACCTTCCAAACCGACATTAACGACACCAGCATGTTCGGAGTAGGCTCCTCCGATACTAGTGAAAATGAGAGGAGCAGCATAGACCAGCATATTCGATACAAGAATTGTTAGTATAGCAACAGTATTCATCCTTACTCTACTCCTTTCATTTGTTTTTTGGGCTTGATGTATTTTTCGATAATGTAATGAGCACTTACAAAGAAGATAATCGAAGCTGTCACAATATTGACAAGTTCTGGTGGAATGGTCGCTGTGGTCATACCTGGAGCACCTGTTTGCAAGGTTCCAAGCAAGAAGGCCGCAAAGACAATCCCAATAGGAGAATTGCTAGCAAGGAGGGCCACTGCCATCCCATTAAATCCAATAGCCAAGGAACCAGGTTGAACATAAATGTTCTGGAAGGTACCAATCCCTTCTACTGCTCCACCGATCCCACAGAGAGCACCTGAAATCACCATGGAAAGAATGATGATTCGTTTAGCTGACATCCCTGCATAATCTGAAGCATTCGGGTTAAGACCAACGGAACGGATTTCAAAACCAAGTGTTGTTTTCTTAATAATGAACCAAACCACTGCAACAGCAATCAAGGCGATAAAGATACCAATATTCATCCTTGACTTGGTTAATTCAGTCAGAAAACCTAGACGATAACTTGCATTTGCCCCTACTGTGATACTGGATTCAGAATCGACCATGAAGTTTTTAGGGAAGTTCCGAATGATTTCATTTCCAGCAAACAGGACGATGTAGTTCATCATAATGGTAACAATGACTTCACTCGTTCCTAAAAATGCTCGCAAGATACCTGGAATCAAACCAACGAAACCTCCTGCAATTGCAGCCACAAGGACTGTCAAAGGAATCATTAAGATACGAGGGATATCTTGGAAAGATAAAGCGAACCATACTGCCGCAATCCAACCAGCCAAGGCTTGTCCTGGTAAGCCAACATTAAAAAATCCAGCTCGGCTAGCTATTGCAAATCCTAGAGCAATCAAAACCAGTGGTCCCATAGCGCGGAAAATTTCACCCACATTTTTAATAGAACCAAAAGCTGTCTTGAAGAGTTCTTCATAACCCCAAAGAGCATCATAACCAAAGATCCACATAATGACGGCTCCGAGGATGATTCCTAGGATTACAGAAATCAAAGGAACCGAAATTTGTTGTAATTTTTTAGACATCACTCTTCTCCTTTTCCAATTCACCACCAGCCATCAAGACACCAAGCTCTTGTTTGTTGGTCTCAGATGGCTTCACAATACCTTGGATTTTTCCATCATGAATAACAGCAATCCGGTCTGATAGGTTTAGAATTTCATCTAATTCGAAGCTAACAACGAGGACGGCTTTTCCTCTATCACGTTCACCAATCAAACGTTTATGAATGTACTCAATCGCACCAACGTCCAATCCGCGTGTCGGTTGGCTAACGATTAACAAATCTGGATTCCGATCAACTTCACGAGCAATAATGGCCTTTTGTTGATTTCCTCCTGATAGAGCACTTGCTGGAACAATCTCATTGGCTGCACGAACATCAAATTCTTCCATCAACTTGCGGGCATATGAATTGATCTGATTGTAATTCAACACACCGTTTTTGCTAAGTGGTTCTTTGTAGTAAGTTTGAAGTGCGATGTTTTCAGAAAGCATCATTTCGAGAACAAGACCATCACGATGACGATCCTCAGGAACGTGGCTGACATTCATTTCAGTAATCTTACGTGAGGAAAGGCCAACAACTTCTTGTCCCTTAATTTTAATACTACCTGATTTAACTTTGCGAAGTCCAGTAATAGCCTGAATCAATTCACTCTGACCATTACCATCAATCCCTGCAATCCCAACAATTTCGCCTGCACGAACATCAATAGATAGCTCTTTGACTGCAGGAACTCCGCGGTTTTCATTCACGACCAAGTCAGAAATTTGAAGAACCACTTCTTTAGGTTGCGCTTCTTCCTTCTCTGTTACGAACGAAACTGAGCGCCCAACCATCATCTCCGCCAAATCTTTATTGGTAGCACCTTCGATGCTGACGGTTTGAATGGATTTCCCACGACGAATAACTGTGACACGGTCTGCAACTGCACGAATTTCGTCCAGTTTGTGAGTGATGAGGATGATAGATTTTCCTTCTTTAACAAGGGTTTTCATGATATCCATCAACTCCAAAATTTCAGCAGGAGTTAGCACTGCTGTAGGCTCGTCAAAAATCAGAATATCAGCTCCACGATAGAGTGTCTTCAAGATTTCAACCCGTTGTTGAGCCCCGACAGAGATATCTGCCACTTTTGCTGTAGGATCCACAGCCAAGCCGTAGCGTTCTGACAACTCAAGGATATCAGCATTAGCCTTTTTCAAATCCAATACACCTTTATTAGTTACTTCGCTACCAAGAATGATATTTTCTGCAACAGTGAAAGCTTCTACCAGCATGAAGTGCTGGTGAACCATCCCGATCCCTAGAGAAGCAGCCTTTGAAGGAGAATCTAGTTTTTCAGACTTCCCATTGACCACAATTTCTCCGCTCGTTGGTTCCAAAAGACCAGCCAACATATTCATCAGGGTTGATTTCCCAGCTCCATTTTCACCAAGAAGTGCATGAATTTCACCTTTACGCAATTCGAGGTTGATTTTGTCGTTTGCGACAAATTCACCAAAAATTTTGGTAATTTCACGCATCTCAATGACGTTTTCGTGTGCCATTCGAATATTCCTTTCTAGAAAACTATATTTTATTTCAGTAGGACCTGCTAAACAAGTTAGTAGGTTCTATTGAGACAAAATGTCTCAACACCTCAAAAAAAGCGACCCAAGAAGGATGGACCGCTTCTGGAAGGTTCTTATTTCTCAGGTGCTTTTACGCTACCATCAATAATTAGTTTTTTAGCATCTTCTACTGCTTTTTTAGCATCTTCAGAAAGATTAGAAGTAGTCAAATCAACACCACCATCTTTCAAACCAAATGTAATCACTTTTCCACCTGGGAATTTGCCGCCAGCAGTTTGAGTTGCAATTTCTTGAACAGTTTTACCAACTTGTTTCAAAGTAGAAGCCAATACGAAGTTAGATTCTTTACCATCTTTTGAAGTGTATTTACCTTCGTCAACTTGGTCACGGTCTACACCAATAACCCAAACTTTTTCGTCTTCATTTTTCTTCTCGTTCAAGTCTTTTGCTTCTTTGAAGACACCAGCTCCTGTACCACCAGCAGCTTGGTAAATGACGTCAGCTCCTGCAGCGTATTGAGTCGCTGCAATAGTTCTACCTTTTTCTGGGTTGTTGAAGTCTTCAGCATATTGTACATCTACTGAAATGTCTTTGTTTACAGACTTCACGCCTGCTTCAAATCCTTTTTCAAAACGAGTGATAACTTCACCACGTGCTCCACCGATGAAACCAACTTTGTTTGTCTTGGTAGTTTTGGCAGCAGCAACCCCTGCAAGATAAGCAGCTTCATTATCCGCAAAAACAGCAGATGCTACGTTCTTCTTATCACCAACAACAGAGTCAATGATAACGTAGTTGATATCAGCATTTTCATCTGCAGCAGCTTTAACAGCTGGAGCAAGTTTGTAACCAACACCATACACTAATTTGTAGCCGTTTGTAGCAGCTTGGCTGAAGTTGTTTGCAAAATCTGCTTCACTTGTAGATTGGAAATAAGTAAATCCGTTATCTTTAGAAAGACCGTTTTCTTTCCCCCAAGCTTGTAGACCTTCCCATGCAGATTGGTTAAATGATTTATCATCAACACCACCTGTGTCAGTAACGATAGCAGCTTTTAAATCAGTTTTTGCATCTGAAGAATCTTTGCGAGACGCACGGTTTCCACATGCAGCAAGTCCGATTGCAGCGACAGTTACTAGACCTAGGCCTAACCATTGTTTCTTGTTCATTCCTGAACCTCCTAAATAAGATATGCAACTTAGTTGCGAATTAATGAAAGGGTCAATAGACCGCCTTTACAAAGTTACTAGGTAAGATCTGTAAAGGAATATGGAAGTAATTCCCCGACCGTCATCTCGACCGTCGTTTTATCTTTGGCGACTAGAGTCACTTTTAGATCTTGTTCAAAAAACTCAACCATGACCTGGCGACAAGCACCACATGGCGAGATGGGTTTTTCAGTTTGTCCGTAGACAATCAACTCTGAAAATTCCCGTTGACCTTCAGAGACTGCTTTGAAAATAGCAGTACGCTCTCCACAGTTGGTCAAGGAATAGCTAGCATTCTCGATGTTCACACCTGTATATACGCTACCGTCCTTGGCTACTAAAACAGCTCCAATAGGAAAGTGAGAATAGGGTACATAGGCATTCTTGCTGGTTTCAATTGCTAGTTCAATCAACTCAGTAGTTGCCATCAGCCAATTCTCCTTTTAAGATTGCTACACCAGCGGATGTTCCAATACGAGTAGCACCTGCCTCCACAAAGGCAAGGGCATCCGCGTAAGAACGAGCTCCACCGGCAGCTTTAACACCCATATCAGGTCCCACTGTTTGACGCATTAATTTGACATCTGGCAGAGTTGCTCCTCCAGTTGAGAAGCCAGTAGATGTTTTAACAAAGTCTGCTCCCGCTTTTTGAGACAATTGGCAGGCCACAACCTTTTCTTGATCTGTCAACAAACAAGCTTCAATAATGACTTTAACCAATTTGTCGCCACTTGCTTCTACAACGGCACGGATGTCTGACTCAACTAAATCAAGATTGCCAGATTTGAGGGCACCGACATTGATAACCATATCAATCTCATCTGCACCATTTTGGATAGCTTCTTTTGTTTCAAAAGCCTTCACAGCTGAAGTTGTTGCTCCCAAAGGGAAACCAACCACAGTACAGACCTTAACATCTGAGCCTTTAAGCCCTGTTTTTGCATGTTTTACCCATGTGGGATTGACACAAACACTGGCAAAATCATACTCACGCGCTTCAGATAGCAAACGATTAATTTGTTCTTGGCTTGCATCTTGCTTCAAAAGCGTATGATCGATATATTTATTCAATTCCATATTCGGATTCTCCCTGTTTTTATGAGATAATTTCAATAATTTCTCGTAAACATTGCACTCCATCATTCATTTTAACATATTTTTGAAATTCTGTAACTAGTTCAGAAGAAATTTTTCCATTTGTATAAACTTTTGCAACAATTTCTCCTTTTTGGACGGAGTCTCCAACTTTTTTTTCAAAAACAATCCCTGTTTCATAGTCCAAATCATCAGACTTGACTGCACGACCAGCTCCTAATCTCATGGCAAAGAGCCCAAATTCCATCGCCGGAAGGGCTGAAATGACACCTGTTTCCTGAGCTGGAATTTCCACCACATGCGCTACATTTACTGGGCGATAGAGATCTTCTAAATCACCACCTTGTGCTGCTACCATTTCTTCAAACTTAGCCAGTGCTTGCCCATTCTCGAGATGCTTACGGATTTCCTCAACGGTTTTCTCAATATCAGCTAAACCAAGCATAATTTGAGCTAGTTCACAGATAAAGTGGGTAATATCCTGACGGCCTTGACCTTGTAAAATTTCCAATGCTTCAAGGATTTCCAGACGATTTCCAATCGCTCGTCCCAAGGGTTGACTCATATCGGTAATGACTGCTACCGTCTTTCGACCAACGGCCTTACCGAGATCCACCATGGTTTGAGCCAATTCGCGTGCCTCATCAACAGTCTTCATAAAGGCACCCTCACCAACAGTCACATCTAGCAAAATGGCATCTGCCCCAGCAGCAATTTTCTTGCTCATGACAGAACTCGCAATCAAAGGAATCGTGTCGACAGTTGCGGTCACATCACGAAGGGCATAGAGAAGCTTATCTGCTTTGACCAGCTGGTCTGATTGACCAATGACAGATACACCAATGTCTTGAACCTGTTTGATAAAATCCTCTTGACTCCGCTCCACTTGGTAGCCCTTGATCGCTTCTAACTTATCTAAGGTCCCGCCAGTGTGTCCTAGTCCACGACCACTCATTTTTGCAACCGGAACACCAAAACTGGCTACTAAAGGAGCTAAAATCAAAGTCACCTTGTCACCAACACCACCAGTAGAATGCTTGTCAACTTTAATCCCATTAATAGCTGATAAATCAAACTCTTGGCCTGTCTTGACCATATTCATCGTCAAATCGGAAATCTCACGTGTCGTCATTCCTTTAAAATAAACAGCCATAGCAAAAGCAGACATCTGATAGTCTGGAACAGTTCCTGCCACATAGCCTCCTACCAACCACTTGATTTCATTTGAAGCCAATTCTTGACCGTCTCGTTTTTTTTGGATTAAATCAACTGCTCTCATTCTTTCACACTTCTAAGGATATAGTATCCCTTATCTTTTTTAACGACCTCACAATTGCCAAATACTTCTTCCATCTTGTTTTTGGCACTAGGGGCACCCTGCTTTTTCTGGATAACGATTGTTAAGTCTCCACCGTCCTCCAGAAAATCCATGCTCTTTTCGATAATCTCATAAACAACTTGTTTACCTGCTCGAATGGGAGGATTGGAAATAACATGGTCAAATTTACCTTCAACTTGTTCATAGATATTGGATTGGAAAATCGTCGCTGCTACTTTATTTCTTTCAGCATTTTGTCGCGCCAAATCCAAGGCACGATTATTGATATCGACCATGGTTGCTTGGACTCCGTAAGCCTTAGCTAACGACAAACCCAATGGTCCATAACCACAGCCTACATCAAGGACCGTTTCTCCTTGGTTGACCTCAAGGCACTTGAGCAAGAGTTGACTTCCAAAATCAACCATTTTCTTACTAAAAACACCTGCATCCGTCAAAAAGGTCATTTTTTGTCCCAACAACTCTACTCTCAACTCATGAATGTCGTGAGCTGCATCAGGATTTTCTGCATAATACATTTTACTCATAAATCTATTTTAGCATATTTTAAGGTTTTTTAAAACCGTTTACAAAGCTAAAATTCAACAAACAAACTAAATCTGTTATGATAACAATTAAAGAATTTTCGTATTATTTCCTCTATTTTTGACCTTTTAGAGCAACTTATAGCAACTTTCAAGAATCAGAATGAGAAATATCGAATTTCATTCTCTCTTTAGATTAGAAATATGATATACTAAGGTATCAAACGAGGAAAGAATATGACCAACGAATTTTTACATTTTGAAAAAATCAGCCGCCAGACTTGGCAATCATTGCATCGCAAAACGACTCCTCCCTTGACAGAGGAAGAGTTAGAATCCATCAAGAGTTTCAATGACCAGATTAGTCTACAGGACGTAACGGACGTCTATCTGCCCCTAGTCCATCTTATCCATATTTACAAGCGCACTAAGGATGATTTGGCATTTTCAAAAGGAATTTTCCTCCAACGTGAAAGCAAATCTCAACCTTTTATTATTGGGGTTTCTGGCAGTGTTGCTGTGGGGAAATCAACCACTAGTCGCTTACTTCAGATTCTTCTATCACGGACTCTCCCAGATGCTACTGTAGAATTGGTGACAACCGACGGTTTTCTCTACCCCAATCAAACCTTGATTGAGCAAGATATCTTAAATCGCAAAGGTTTTCCTGAAAGTTATGATATGGAAACCTTGCTGAATTTCCTTGATCGCCTTAAGAACGGGCAAGATGTCGATATTCCTGTCTATTCTCATGAAGTGTATGACATCGTTCCTGGAGAGAAACAACGTGTCAAAGCTGCGGACTTTGTTATTGTTGAAGGCATCAATGTCTTTCAAAATCCTCAAAATGAGCGCCTTTACATCACTGATTTCTTTGATTTCTCCATCTATGTGGACGCAGCTGTTGAAGACATCGAAAGCTGGTATTTAGACCGCTTTTTAAAACTACTTAGCTTTGCCCAAAACGATCCAGACAGCTACTACCACCGCTTTACGCAAATGCCGATTGGAGAAGTTGAAGCCTTTGCACATCAGGTTTGGACCAGTATTAATCTCATAAATCTACAAAACTATATCGAACCAACAAGAAATCGCGCCGAGGTCATTCTCCACAAGACTAAAAACCACGAAATCGATGAAATTTACCTAAAAAAATAATTTCCCCTTGTCAAAACCTAAGTTTTCAGATATAATAGTATAGTTAGTAAATATGGAGGTAAGAACATTGGCAAACATTAAATCAGCTATCA
>CALHBZ010000143.1 GCA_937930605.1 Streptococcus oralis | reverse complement strand
TTCTCTATGGTGGACGCATGGATTTCCAGATTAAGTTTAATGGTTATCGCATTGAGCTTGAAGATGTTTCTCAAAATCTCAACAAGTCTCGCTATATCGAGTCGGCTGTCGCTGTCCCACGTTATAACAAGGACCACAAGGTGCAAAATCTACTGGCCTATGTCATCCTAAAGGACGGTGTCCGTCAGCAGTTTAAACGTGATATCGATATTACCAAGGCTATCAAGGAAGACTTGGAAGATATCATGATGTCCTATATGATGCCATCTAAATTCCTTTATCGGGACAGCTTACCGCTGACTCCTAATGGTAAGATTGACATCAAGGGATTGATTAACGAGGTAAACAATAGATGATGGAATTTTTCAAACAGTTTCCTCATTTGGAACCTTATGGGAATCCGCAGTATTTTCTGTATATCATTGGAGCGACCTTGCCCATCTTTATCGGTCTCTTTTTCAAGAAACGTTTTGCCTTGTATGAGGTGCTCGTTAGTCTCTTCTTTATCCTAGCCATGTTGACAGGTGGAAAGACCAATCAAATAAGTGCTCTCCTCCTTTATGTCGTTTGGCAAGTACTGCTTGTATTTTTCTACAAAAGGCACAGGAAACGACGGGATAGTAAATGGATATTTTACCTGGTTAGCTTTTTATCTTTATTGCCAATTATCTTCGTGAAAGTAGCTCCTACTATTCATGCTCCCCAGTCCTTGCTTGGCTTTTTGGGAATCTCTTACTTGACTTTTCGTTCTGTTGGGATAATCATCGAGCTGAGAGATGGGGTGATTAAGGATTTCACCTTGTGGGAATTTCTCCGCTTTCTCCTCTTCATGCCAACTTTCTCGAGTGGCCCCATTGATCGCTTTAAACGTTTCAATGAAAATTACGAGACCATTCCTGAGCGAGAAGCGTTGATGGATATGCTAGAAGATGCTGTCAAGTATATCATGCTAGGTTTTCTCTACAAGTTTATCTTGGCCCATATTCTAGGAGAGATTTTGCTACCTCCTTTAAAGAACTTAGCCTTGCAGACTGGTGGCTTCTTTAACCATTATGCCCTAGCAGTCATGTATACCTTCGGTTTAGAATTGTTCTTTGACTTTGCTGGCTATTCTATGTTTGCCTTAGCCATCTCCAATTTGATGGGGATTCATAGTCCTATCAACTTTAATAAGCCCTTTTTATCAAGGGATTTAAAAGAGTTCTGGAATCGTTGGCACATGAGTTTGTCTTTCTGGTTCCGTGACTTTGTCTTTATGAGAATGGTTATGGTGTTGACCAGAAAGAAGGTCTTTAAAAATCGAAATGTGACCTCAAGTGTGGCCTATATTCTCAATATGCTGATTATGGGATTTTGGCATGGTGTGACCTGGTACTATATCGCCTATGGACTTTTTCATGGGCTTGGGCTGGTCATCAATGACGCTTGGCTTCGTAAGAAAAAAGCGCTCAATAAAGAACGGAAAAAAGCTGGGAAGGCTTCCTTACCTGAGAATCGCTGGATTCAGTTGCTTGGCATGGTTGTTACTTTCCATGTCGTGATGGTTTCATTCTTAATCTTTTCTGGATTTTTGAATGATTTATGGTTTAAAAAATAGAAGGATATAAAAAATGGATATCAAATCAGAAGTTATTGAAATTATTGATGAGTTGTTTATGGAAGATGTTTCTGACATGATGGATGAAGATCTTTTTGATGCCGGTGTCTTGGATAGCATGGGGACGGTTGAATTGATTGTTGAGATTGAAAATCGTTTTGACATTCGTGTTCCAGTGACGGAGTTCGGTCGTGATGACTGGAATACAGCTAATAAAATCGTAGAAGGTATTACGGAGTTAAAGAATGCTTAAACGCTTATGGCTGATCTTCGGCCCCATCTTCATTGCTGGATTTTTGGTTCTTCTACTTATCTTTTTTTATCCAAGTACAACAAGCCATAATCTGACGGAGGAGAAGTACTCGGCGGCTTCTGTTAGTACAGAGAGCTTTAAAGAGAGAAGCCAAAAAGTGAGGGCGCTTACGGATCCAAATATGCGTTTCATTCCTTTTCTAGGGTCAAGTGAATGGGTTCGGTTTGACAGTATGCATCCTGCTGTTTTAGCAGAAAAATACAATCGTCCCTATCGCCCTTATTTTCTAGGCCAGGCAGGAGCAACCTCTCTCATCCACTATTTCGGACTGCAGCAAATCTTGCCAGAAATTGAGAACAAGCAGGCGATCTTTGTAATCTCACCCCAGTGGTTTACAAAGACGGATTCCGATTCAGCGGCTTTCCAGAGTTTTTTTAACAGTGACCAGTTGACAGCTTTTTTGGAGAATCAACCTGGTGACACTGCGACTCAGCATGCTGCGACTCGTTTGTTGAAGCAGAACCCGAGTGTGGCATTGAAAGGCACCCTTCAAAAGCTTTCAAAAGGAGAGGACTTGTCAGATGCTGATCGACTTATCACCAACCTCTTTGCACGATTCAATGAAAAGCAGTCCTCTCTTTTTGGTCAATTTTCCATTCGGGGGGAACTCAAGTACAAAGAACATGTAGAAAACTATTTAAAAGATCTTCCTGATCAGTTTTCCTATGACGCTTTAGAAGAAATTGCCCGTAAGGATGCAGAGGCAAATACGACCAATAACGATATGGGGATTGAAAATCATTTTTATAATACTCGAGTGAAAAAAGATCTAAAAAAATGGGAGGGTTCTCAAAAAAATTACAGCTTCCTCAGCTCAACGGAGTACAATGATCTACAGTTAGTCCTTGATCAATTTGCCAAATCAAAGGTCAATGTACTTTTTGTCATCCAGCCCGTCAACAAGAAATGGATGGAGTATACAGGACTCAGTGAAGAAATGTACCAGCATGCTGTAGAGAAAATTCGATACCAATTAGAAAGTCAAGGTTTTAGCAATATTGCTGACTTTTCAAAAAATGGAGGGGATCCTTATTTTGTTAAGGATACCATTCATATAGGATGGTTGGGTTGGTTGGCTTTTGATAAGGTTGCTAATCCTTTCTTGACGGATCCAAAACCAGCTCCAGACTACAAGATGAATGACCGCT
>CALHBZ010000142.1 GCA_937930605.1 Streptococcus oralis | reverse complement strand
ATCTCTTTATCGCGCATGACTTGTCAGTTGTTCGCTTTATCTCAGATCGTATCGCGGTTATCTATAAGGGAGTTATCGTCGAAGTGGCGGAGACAGAGGAGTTGTTTAACAATCCTGTCCACCCTTATACTCAAGCGCTTCTATCTGCTGTGCCGATTCCAGATCCAATCTTGGAACGCAAGAAGGTCTTGAAAGTTTACGATCCGGATCAACATGATTATGAGACAGACAAGCCGTCTATGGTGGAGATTCGTCCAGGTCACTATGTTTGGGCCAATCAAGCAGAACTTTCTCGTTACAAGGAAGCTCTTAAAAAATAAACAGATTAGGAGAGGACCGAAAGGTCTTCTCATTTTTAATAGAAAAAATCCCTTTTTACTAGCTTGTAAAAGGGGGATTGTATTGTAATTAACGTTTAGACCAGGTACGTTTCATAAAGAGTAGCAAAATTGGGTAAATCTCTAAGCGGCCTGCAATCATTGCAAATGAGAGGAGGATTTTAGAGATGGGACTAAAGATGGCAAAACTAGAGGTTGTACCTAGAATCGGTCCGATATTGTTAAAACAGCTGAAGACCGCACTGGTCACGACTAGAAAATCATTGCTATCAAGACTGACGATAAAGATGAGAGAGAGAATAATCATCATATAGATGGCAAAATATTTAAGAATCTTGTGCTGAGTATCCTTGTCGATCACCGTTTTATTAACATGGAGAGTCAAGACACGGTGAGGTGATAAGATGGACAGAATCTGGTTTTTGGCAATTTTTGTAAGGATGAGTCCTCTGATCACCTTAAGACCACCTGCAGTTGAGCCAGCTGAACCACCGATTCCCATGAGGAAGAGGAGGATAAATTGGGAGAAGAGAGGCCAGTTGGTAATATCTCCGTAACCAAAACCTGTTGTCGTGATGATATTGGATACTTGGAAGAGAGCCATCTCAAAACTCTTAGACACACCTTGGTAGAGGTGGAGCGTATTAAGAGTAATCAAGCCGGTAGAAACTAGGACAATGATTACATATGCTCGTAGTTCTTCATCTCCAAAGAATGCCTTAATCCGACGGAGCATAAGGTAGTAATACAGGTTAAAATTGACACCGAAAACCAGAACGCCAAAACTAACAAGATAGGTAATCAGGGAACTGCCGTAATGGGCGATTCCATCGTTGTAGACGGTGAATCCTCCGGTTCCCGCTGTTCCCATAGCGATGACAAAGCTATCAAACAAGGGCATACCTGCTAGATAGTAGATGACGACAAAGAGGGAGAAGAGCCCTAGGTAAAGGAGATAGAGGATTTGGGCAGTGTTTTTCAGTTTGGATACAACCTTACCAAAGACAGGACCAGGGACCTCTGCTTTCATCACCTCTAAGTGACTATTCTTAGCATTGTCCATAATGGCAAGCGCAAAGACGAGTACCCCCATCCCTCCAATCAAGTGGGTAAAACTTCTCCAGAAGAGGAGAGAACGACTGAGAACGGAGACATCGTTCAGAATAGTTGCTCCTGTAGTTGTAAAACCAGAACTGATTTCAAAGAAAGCATCAATGACGCTGGGGATTTGTCCTGAAAAGACAAGGGGTAAACCACCAAAGAAAGACCAGAGAATCCAACAGAGGGCAACGATTAAGACACCCTCCTTGGCATAAATCCGCTGATTTTTCGGTTTTCGTAAAACGCCTAGACCACCGAGAAGGACTAAAATTCCAATCGTAGTAAAAAGAGCTGTAAACACTTGGCTGGATTCTTGATAATAGGTCGCTACACTCACAGGCACTAGGAGTAGAATAGCCTCAATCAAGAGAAGTTTTGAGAGGAGGTAACGAATCATACTTTTATTCATTTTTTACCTCTCAATCAAATCATAAATTTTGGTGATGTTTGGTAGCAGGGTAGTTACCAGTAACTGGTCTCCGACCTTCAGTGTATCCTCTCCAGTAGGGAAGATTGTTTTTCCTTTTCGGATAATAGCTGCGATGAGAACCCCTTTTTTCAATTTTAACTGTGAAAGAGGTTTGGCAGTCATTTTATTAGCTTCCTTGATTTGGAATTGGAGAGTTTCAATTTGTCCGTTTGCTAGATGGTGCATGGCTTGAAGATCTGAGTATTGGGCGTTTACTCGACCACGGATAAAGTGCATAATGGCATCTACCGCGATGCTTTTTGGTGTAATGATACTTGAAAAATCAGGCGCATGGATGATTTCTAGGAGGCTAGTTCGGTTGACCTTGGTGATATTCTTATGGACGCCAACACGGTCAAGGAACATAGAGGTGATGATATTTTCCTCATCAACTCCAGTCAAGGTTGCGACTGCGTCGTAGTGAGGAGCACTTTCTTCTAGTAAGATATCTTTGGCAGTCCCATCTCCCTGAACGATATAGAGATTTGGGAATTTTTCACTAAAGAAACGGGCTCTTTCAGGGTTAATCTCGATGACCTTGGTATCGATACGGCTGTCTTTCAAAATGCCAAGTAGATAATAAGCGATTTTTCCAGCCCCGACGATAAGTAAGCTTTTCACTGCACGCGATTTGAAATAGTTGTGGAAAAGCATCATATCCACACGATTTCCCGTAACAAAAATCCTATCCTTGTCCTGGATAGTGACATCACCACTTGGAATCATGAGTTGATGGTCTCTTTCCATAGCACAGACAATGATGTTGCCAAATTTTTTACGGAAGTCTGAGATTGGCATTTGACAGAGCCCGCTAGAATCTTTGATAACAAACTCCATCAGGCTGACACGACCTCCAGCAAAACGCTCAACTGAGAGGGCATTAGGAAAATCGATGATATTTGAGATGGCACGGGCTGCTAAGAGTTCTGGATTAATGATAAGTGAAAATCCAAGAATATTTTTCTTTTTAAAATAAGCATTAGAGTATTCAGGATTTCGCACTCGGACGATGGTTTCTTTAGCGCCCATTTTTTTAGCCAGTACCGCTGAAATCATATTCACTTCATCGTATTCAGTTAGAGCGATAAAGATATCACACTCTTGGACACCGGCTTGCTCTAAGATAGTAAAGTCGGCACCATTTCCAAGGAGGCCCATGATATCAAAGCGACTGACAATATGGTTCAGTACAGCTTCATTTTGCTCGATGAGGACAACGTCATGTTTTTCTGCAACTAGTGAACGACAGAGGGCAAAACCGACTTTCCCTCCACCAACAAGGACAATTTTCATATAAAAAACCTACTTTTTCATGATGTAACTATCATACCCTTTTTTAGCAAAAAATGCACTTGCCAAGGCGATTTTTAGGGGGAGAAAGGGCTTTTTCAAATTTTTGAAGATAAATATGCTTAACCTCTAAAAAAATGTCTTTCGGATGAAGTGATTTTACTCTCGTCATAAGGCTATTCTGAAAGTGAATGTCTGAGTATGAGAATATAATGAAAAAAAGTAAAAAAATCAAGTCGTTTCTATTGACATTGATTCTGAAAGTGTTATACTAAGAAAGTAGTTTCGCTGATTTACTTCAAACCTGTTGTGAGGTAAGTTAACGACGCCTTAACCACGCTGTTTGCTGAGCTTGACTCCGGGCAGTGTGGCTATTTTTTTGCAATGATAAAAGGAAGCCAGTCATGACAAATCACATTGTTTTATTTGAACCTCAGATTCCACAAAATACTGGTAACATCGCGCGTACCTGTGCTGCGACCAATTCTCCTCTCCACATCATCAAACCGATGGGCTTTCCCATTGATGATCGCAAGATGAAGCGGGCTGGTTTGGATTACTGGGATAAACTTGAGATTTATTTTTATGACAGTTTGGAAGATTTCATGTCTCAGATGGAGGGAAAACTCTATCTGGTTTCGAAATTTGCTGAAAAGGTTTATTCTGAAGCAGATTTGGCAAGTGGTGGGGATTATTATTTTCTCTTCGGACGTGAGGATAAAGGCTTGCCAGAGGATTTTATGCGTGAACATCCAGAGAAAGCTCTCCGTATCCCTATGAATGACGAGCATGTTCGCAGCCTCAATGTTTCCAATACGGTCTGCATGATTGTCTATGAAGCTCTTCGTCAGCAAAATTTTGCTGGTTTAGAGCTCATTCACACCTATGAAGCGGATAAATTGAAATAAACAAAATGCTTGCACTTGCAAGCGTTTTTTGTTATGATAAAAAGGTCTTCAGGGCAGGGTGTAATTCCCGACCGGCGGTAAATTTGACTAGCTATTTTAGCTTTCTCGTCGTTGTCTTGTCTCGATATACTTTAAGTATTATCTTCGACTGCGACGCCCAGGTAAATCTAAAATATCTTGGCCAAATAAGTCCGCGAGCGCAAGCTGATGTGGTGCGATTCCACAACCGACAGTA
>CALHBZ010000141.1 GCA_937930605.1 Streptococcus oralis | reverse complement strand
GTGAGTTAACCAGTCAAGAAACAGACGGTTGGTACACACTTGCCAACACTTCTTCTTCCCGCATTTACCTCAAACAAGCCTTCCAAGAGAACAGTAACTTGCTGGAGCAAGTAGTGGAACCATTGACTGTCATCACTGGCGGGCATAACCACAAGGACCAGTTGACCTATGCTTGGAAAGTCCTTCTACAAAATGCGCCCCATGATAGTATCTGTGGCTGTAGCGTGGACGAAGTTCACCGCGAGATGGAGACACGTTTTGCCAAGGTCAACCAAGTTGGTAACTTTGTGAAAACTAACCTTCTCAACGAGTGGAGGGGTAAAATTGCAACCCAGGAAGCCCAAAGTGACCATCTCTTTACGGTTATCAATACAGGCTTGCATGACAAGGTTGATACTGTCAGCACAGTGATTGATGTGGCGGTTTGTGATTTCAAAGAATTGCACCCAACAGAAGGTTATAAGAAAATGGCAGCCTTGACCTTGCCAAGCTACCGTGTCGAAGACTTGGAAGGCCATGCTGTAGAAGCGAAAATCGAAGATTTGGGAGCTAATTTTGAGTATGATTTGCCAAAAGACAAGTTCCGCCAGGCTCGTATCGCTCGTCAAGTGCGCGTGACAGTCCCTGTTCATCTAGCACCACTTTCTTGGACAACCTTCCAATTGCTTGAAGGAGAACAAGAACACCGTGATGGTATTTACCAAAATGGAGTGATTGATACGCCATTTATAACGGTAAGTGTGGATGAAAACATCACAGTCTACGACAAGACAACTCATGAAGCTTATGAAGATGTTATTCGCTTTGAAGACCGTGGTGACATCGGAAATGAGTACATCTATTTCCAACCAAAAGGAACAGAGCCTATCTACGCAGAACTCAAAGGCTATGAAGTCTTGGAAAATACAGCACGTTTTGCCAAGATCTTGCTCAAGCATGAATTGACAATTCCAGTAAGTGCAGACGAAAAACTGGATGCGGAGCAGAGAGGTATTATCGAGTTTATGAAGCGTGAGGCTGGACGTTCAGAAGAGTTGACAACCCTTCCTCTGGAAACAGAGATGATCGTCTTTGTTGACAATCCACAAATTCGTTTCAAGACTCGCTTTACTAACACAGCCAAGGATCACCGTATCCGTCTCTTGGTTAAGACACATAACACACGTCCAAGCAATGACTCTGAAAGCATCTATGAGGTAGTAACACGACCAAACAAACCAGCTGCTTCTTGGGAAAATCCTGAAAATCCACAACACCAACAGGCCTTTGTTAGTCTGTATGACGATGAAAAAGGTGTGACGGTAGCCAATAAAGGATTACACGAGTATGAAATCCTTGGCAATGATACTATTGCAGTGACCATCCTTCGTGCTTCAGGTGAGCTAGGTGACTGGGGTTACTTCCCGACACCAGAGGCTCAGTGTTTGCGTGAGTTTGAAGTCGAGTTTGCGCTTGAATGCCACCAAGAACAAGAACGCTTCTCAGCTTTCCGTCGTGCCAAAGCCTTCCAAACACCATTCACTAGTCTTCAGGTCGCTAAACAAGAAGGAAGTGTTGCTGCGACTGGTAGCCTCTTGAGTCATGCGGCACTCAGCTTGCCACAAGTTTGCCCAACAGCCTTTAAAGTAGCGGAAAATGAAGAAGGATATGTACTCCGTTACTACAATATGAGTCAAGAAAATGTGCGTATATCAGAACACCAACAAACCATTCTTGACTTACTTGAGCGACCATATCCAGTTCATTCAGGACTATTGGCTCCACAAGAAATTCGTACAGAATTGATTAAAAAAGAAGAAATTTAAGAGATTTGAAACTTCTCTAGAATGAGGAGACGGAACTCCCGCTGAGAAGAATTTCAAATGAAGTGAATAAGAAAAGAAAGGAGGGGCGAAAGAGTAAGGACTAACTACTGATTCGCCCCTTTTTTGGTGAAAATATGACGATTGCAACCATTGATGTCGGAGGGACTGGGATTAAGTTTGCCAGTCTGACTCCTGATGGGAAAATACTAGATAAGACAAGTATCCCAACACCAGAAACCCTAGAAGATTTACTGGCATGGCTAGACCAACGTCTATCAGAGCAAGATTATAACGGCATTGCTATGAGTGTGCCAGGCGCGGTCAATCAAGAAACAGGTGTGATTGAGGGCATCAGTGCTGTGCCCTACATCCATGGCTTTTCTTGGTATGAGGCGCTTGCCCATCATCAGCTACCTGTCCATCTAGAAAATGATGCCAACTGTGTTGGACTTAGTGAACTGCTAGCACATCCAGAGCTTGAAAATGCAGCCTGTGTCGTGATTGGGACAGGGATTGGCGGAGCTATGATTATCAATGGCAGACTTCACCGAGGTCGCCACGGCTTGGGTGGTGAGTTTGGCTATATGACAACCATTGAACCAGCTGAAAAACTCAACAATTGGTCGCAACTAGCGTCTACAGGAAACATGGTTCGCTACGTAATTGAAACATCTGGTCAGACTGACTGGGATGGTCGCAAGATTTACCAAGAGGCTGTAGCTGGAAATGTCCTTTGCCGAGAAGCTATTGAGCGCATGAACCGTAATCTGGCTCAAGGCTTGCTCAATATCCAGTATCTCATCGACCCAGATGTCATTAGTCTGGGAGGCTCTATTAGTCAAAATCCAGATTTTATCCAAGGCGTCAAGAAAGCTGTCGATGAACTTGTCGAAACCTACGAAGAATACACGGTCGCACCAGTTATCCAAGCTTGCACCTATCACGCAGATGCCAATCTCTACGGTGCCCTTGTCAACTGGTTGCAGGAGGAAAACCAATGGTAATTTTTACAGGACTTAGTCCTAAACAAGCGCAAGCAGTAGACTTGCTTAAAAAGCACATTTCGCTAGCAGATGTAGAGGTAGCAGTCGCTCAGTCTGATGAGACTTCTATCTCTATCAAGGGTCAAGGAGGCCAGTATCAACTGACTTATCGTAAACCACACCAACTCTACCGTGCCTTATCCGTTCTAGCAACAGCTTTAGGAGAAGGTGATAAGGTGGAGATTGAGGAGCAGGCAGCCTATGAAAATTTGGCCTACATGGCAGACTGTTCCCGAAATGCAGTGCTAAATGTGGCTTCTGCCAAACAGATGATTGAGGTCTTGGCTCTCATGGGCTACTCAACCTTTGAGCTTTACATGGAAGACACTTACCAGATTGAGGGGCAACCTTACTTTGGTTATTTCCGTGGTGCATACTCGGCTGAAGAGTTACAGGAAATCGAAGCCTACGCCCAGCAGTTTGACATGACCTTTGTGCCATGTATCCAGACTCTGGCCCATTTGTCAGCCTTCGTTAAATGGGGTGTCAAGGAAGTGCAGGAACTCCGTGATGTTGAGGATATCCTCCTTATCGGCGAAGAAAAGGTTTATAACCTGATTGATGGCATGTTTGCCACTCTGTCTAAACTGCAGACACGCAAGGTCAATATCGGGATGGACGAGGCCCACTTGGTTGGTTTAGGTCGTTACTTAATTCTGAACGGTGTTGTGGACCGTAGTCTCCTCATGTGCCAACACTTGGAGCGTGTGCTGGATATCGCTGATAAGTATGGTTTCCACTGCCAGATGTGGAGCGATATGTTCTTCAAACTCATGTCAGCAGATGGGCAGTACGACCGTGATGTGGAAATTCCTGAGGAAACCCGTGTCTACCTAGACCGTCTCAAAGACCGTGTAACCTTGGTTTACTGGGATTATTATCAAGACAGCGAAGAAAAGTACAACCGTAACTTCCACAACCATCACAAGATTAGCCAAGATATTGCCTTTGCAGGGGGAGCTTGGAAGTGGATTGGTTTCACACCCAACAACCATTTCAGCCGTCTTATTGCTATAGAGGCCAATAAAGCCTGTCGTGCCAATGACATCAAAGAAGTCATCGTGACGGGTTGGGGGGATAATGGTGGGGAAACAGCCCAGTTCTCTATCCTACCAAGCTTGCAAATTTGGGCAGAACTCAGCTATCGCAATGACCTAGACTGTCTGTCTGCTCACTTTAAGACTAATACAGGTCTTTCGGTTGAGGATTTTATGCAGATTGACCTAGCCAATCTCTTGCCAGATCTACCAGACAATCTCAGTGGCATCAATCCCAACCGCTATGTCTTTTATCAGGATGTTCTTTGCCCAATCCTTGACCAGCACATGACACCTGAACAGGACAAACCTCACTTCGCTCAGGCAGCTGAGATTCTCTCTGACATTAAAGAAAAAGCTGGGAACTATGCCTATCTCTTTGAAACTCAGGCTCAGTTGAACCAGATTTTAAGCAGTAAAGTGGATGTGGGACGACGCATCCGAGAAGCTTACAAAGCCGGTGACAAAGTCCGCTTGCAGCAAATCGCTAGAGAAGAATTACCAAAACTCAGAAGTGAGATAGAAACCTTCCACAAACTCTTTAGCCACCAATGGTTGAAAGAAAACAGGGTCTTTGGTTTGGATACAGTCGATATCCGTATGGGTGGACTCTTGCAAAGGATCAAGCGAGCAGAGAGTCGCATCGAGGCTTATCTGGCAGGCCAGATTGACCGCATCGACGAACTAGAAGTTGAAATCCTTCCATTTAATGATTTCTATGGAGATAAGGATTTTGCAGCTACAACAGCCAACCAGTGGCACACCATTGCGACAGCTTCGACGATTTATACGACCTAAAGGCATCTTTTCCGAGTCAGAATGTTTCTCGTGAAACACACTTCTTATATAAAAAACTTCTCCACATAAAATAATTTGTGGAGTTTTTTCTATAATTAGTAG
>CALHBZ010000140.1 GCA_937930605.1 Streptococcus oralis | reverse complement strand
TGTCTAGATTGACCTTGATTCGTTACAATTATTTCAATTATACCACAAAATGAAAAATTAGTAAAAGACAGAAAACGAGAAAGTCGGGAGGGAAAGGAGGGCAAAAAGATAGATAGGATTTGGTTGGAGAGCACTTAGGTGTTATAATGGAAAGAGAAAGGGAAGTTTATGGACGGGAATATTCCCTATAGCTTTTAAAACAAGGAGGATTAAGAATGTTTAGTTTGTTTGAATTTGCAGTAGGGGTTCGCCTCTTGATGTTTGTTATTTTTGTAGCCTGTGTCTATGGGGGAAATGCCTTGTTTGTGCATCTGGAACACCGCAAAACAAAATTCCTTTGGAAGCTTGCTTTTGTGACGCTCTACTCTATATTTCTGCTTCTTGTCACCTATGTTGTCTGGTTTGTTTTTCACTTCGGTTTAAATGCTTAAACTTAATTATTCATCTAATATAAGAAAATCCACCTCGTTTTGATAGATGGGGCGGATTTTTCTATTTTTAGATGAGCTCTTTATTGTTATGACGATGATTTCTAACATCGAAAATCAAGTTAAAACATATATGACTTATCTAAACTTCCTATGAAGGACCTTTCAATTTCCTTGTTCACTTTTCTATTCAAAAAAGCTACAACTTTTTTGAATTTTTTGTGCAGAATTGCTTGTCCTAAGTGTCAGGCCCTTTTGTTTCAAAACAAAGAAAATTCCCATGCGTCAGCTTTTGTAGTATAATAGTAAACAGACCAAAAGATAGGAATGTGTTATGAAAGTATTAGCTTTTGATACGTCCAGCAAGACTCTTTCTCTAGCCATTTTAGAGGATAAGCAGGTTCTTGCTGAGACCACGATCAATATCAAGAAAAATCACAGTATTACCCTCATGCCTGCCATTGATTTTTTGATGGCGAGTTTGGACTGGACTCCCAAGGACTTAGATCGCATCGTGGTAGCAGAGGGACCAGGTAGCTACACAGGTTTGCGAATTGCGGTAGCAACTGCTAAGACCTTGGCTCATACCCTGAACATTGAGTTAGTTGGTATGTCGAGTCTCTTGGCTCTGGTGCCACGTCAGCAAGAAGGCTTGGTGGTTCCTATCATGGATGCACGTCGCAACAATGTTTATGCAGGGTTTTATGAAAATGCCAAGGCTGTCTTTCCAGAGGCGCATTTATCTTTTGAAGAGGTGTTAGAGCAGGTCAAGGATGCTGAACAGGTAACCTTTGTCGGAGAAGTTGGTGCCTTTGTGGAACAAATAAAAGAATGCTTGCCACAAGCTAACTACCAAGAAATCTTGCCAAATGCAGCTAATCTAGCTCTTTGGGCGTGGGACAAGGAAGCAGACTCCTTACACGACTTTGTGCCCAACTATCTCAAACGTGTTGAAGCCGAGGAAAACTGGCTCAAGAACCACACCGAGTCTGGCCAGTCCTACATTAAACGCCTATGATAGAGATCAGACGAATCCAACAGCGGCCTGACTTGGCTCAGGCTATCTACGCAGTCATGACAGATGTTTACTCAGTCAGCCCGTGGACTTTGGAGCAAATCCAAGCAGACCTGTCCCAAGACCAGACTTGGTATGCTCTGGCTTATGATGGAGCAGAAGTGATTGGATTTCTAGCCGTTCAGGAGAATCTCTTTGAGGCAGAAGTCCTACAAATCGCTGTCAAAAACGCCTATCAGGGTCAGGGAATTGCGTCAGCCTTGTTTGCTCAATTGCCGACAGATAAGGAGCTTTTCCTCGAAGTTAGAAAGTCAAATCACCGAGCGCAAGCATTTTACAAGAAAAAAAAGATGGCGGTTATCGCTGAGCGAAAGGCCTACTACCATGACCCAGTCGAGAACGCCATTATCATGAAGAGAGAAGTAGATGAAGGATAGATATATTTTAGCATTTGAAACATCCTGTGATGAGACCAGTGTAGCAGTCTTGAAAAACGACGATGAACTCTTGTCCAATGTCATTGCTAGTCAAATTGAGAGTCACAAGCGTTTCGGAGGCGTAGTGCCAGAAGTAGCCAGTCGTCACCATGTTGAGGTTATTACAGCCTGTATCGAGGAGGCACTGGCAGAAGCAGGAATTACCGAAGAGGACGTGACAGCTGTTGCAGTCACCTATGGGCCAGGATTAGTTGGAGCCTTACTAGTTGGTTTATCAGCTGCCAAGGCCTTTGCTTGGGCTCACGGCCTTCCGCTGATTCCCGTTAACCACATGGCTGGTCACCTCATGGCAGCTCAGAGTG
>CALHBZ010000139.1 GCA_937930605.1 Streptococcus oralis | reverse complement strand
CTTCAGAAACACGCTTAGACTCTACCACACGCAAAACAGCAGGAATGATGTCCCCAGCCTTATATACGATAACTGTATCGTCTTTGCGGATATCTTTTTCAGCAATATAGTCCACATTGTGCAGGGTCGCACGGCTAACAGTTGTACCAGCAAGCTGAACAGGTGTCAGATTTGCAGTTGGAGTCACAACACCCGTACGGCCTACTGTCCAGTCAACTGACAGGAGTTGAGCTTCTTTTTCCTCAGCAGGAAATTTGTAGGCCACTGCCCACTTAGGCGCTTTAACTGTAAAACCGAGTTCTTCTTGACCTGCTAAGTCATTGACCTTAATTACCACCCCATCGATATCATAAGGGAGATTCTCCCGTTCCTGCCCTACTTCTTGGATAAAATCCCAGATTTCATCTATGTTTTCAGCCAAGATTCGCTTAGGATTGACCACAAAACCAAGCTGTTCAAGATGCTTCAAAACCTTTTCTTGGCTATCACGAGTAGAAGGACTAGCTTCTTGATAGAGGAAAGTTGCAAGATTGCGCTTAGCAACTACTGCTGTATCTAACTGACGAAGGGTTCCTGCTGCTGCATTACGAGGATTGGCAAATTCAGGCTCTCCATTTTCTTGGCGAGCTTGGTTGACCAGATCAAAGGACGCACGAGGCATGTAACACTCCCCACGAACGGTAATATCAAGTTTTTCTGGCAAGGTCAAAGGAATATCCTTGACGCGCTTGAGATTTTCAGTGATATTCTCACCAATAGAACCATCACCACGAGTCGCCCCAGCGACCAAAATCCCCTTCTCATAGGTAAGAGAGATAGACAAACCATCGATTTTTAGCTCACAGATATAGGTGGGATGGGGTAACTCCTTGCGAACACGCACATCAAAAGCTTCTAACTCTTCACGTGAAAAAGCATCCTGCAAACTATAAAGAGGATACTGATGACTGTATTTCTCAAAACCATCTAAAACCTTACCACCAACACGATGGGTTGGACTGTCTGCTAAAACTTGATCTGGATAGGCAGCTTCCAACTCGACCAACTCTCGGTAGAGGCGATCGTACTCGCTATCTGAAACCGAGGGATTGTCACTCGTATAGTACTCGCTCGCATAGCGGTTGAGTAAGGCAACTAACTCATTCATTCTTTTATTCATAAAACCATTTTACCACAAACAAAGCCCTCCTCACAATGGAGAAGGACTGAAAAATAATTAATAGTGAAATATTTTTTTAAGGCAAGGGGATTTATACCTCTTTTTCAAAACGATTTTGAACATAAATGAGAGATATACAAGACAAGAAGACAACTCCACTTCCGATTATCAGGAAAGAAGAGAGATGCACACTTGGCAGCACTGTCATAAGGCCTTTTGCAATTGGCATAAAGAGAATAGCTAAGGTAAAAATTGTACTTAGGACTCTCCCCAAGTATTCCCCCTCAACCTTGGTTTGAACCTGAGTAAAAAAGTGAATATTAAAAATCGTCATAAACAGTTCACAAACTAAATTTCCGGAAAAAGAAAGAAAAGTTGGCAGTGGTAACCCCATCATAAAAACTCCTACTCCTGTTAAAATCAATAAGAACAAAAGTGTATTCATACTTGATTTAAATTTATTTGCTATCAGTGCTCCTATAATTGAGCCAATCGCACCCATGGTTAAGATAGTCGCATAAGCTCCTTCTACTCCATATAGTTTATTTGAAAAAGGAAGCAAAAACTCAAAAGCCGCAAAAAAGAAATTAACGCTGGAAGCCACTAACAGGAGAAAGAAAATCTCTTTTTGATGCCAGATATAGTGCAAGCCATCTTTGATATCCGCAAAAATATCTTTACCAGTAAAAGGTTTCTTATCTTGAACCATTGGTTCTTCTTTTGGAAGTAAGGCCACTAGAACAAATGCTATAAAAAAAGTCAAAGCATCTAGTAAGAGCGTCAGATGGAGACTTGCAAATTGTAAGACCAGAAAAGAAAGTACAGGAGAACTCACACTGACAACCTGCAAGACCAACTCCAAACGAGAATTGTAGAGGACCAGTTCATCCTTCTCTACCAATTCTGTGATAATGGCCTTATTTGCAGGTCTAGAAAAGGCAAAAGCAATAGCCTGAACAATGTTGGCAAAAATCAAAGCTCCAATCATCCAGCTATCATTCCTTATGAAAGAAATAGCCAAACAAAGAATTCCACAAACAAGGTCTGCCGCCATTAAAATCTTACGACGAGAAAATCGGTCTGAAATGACTCCGCCAAAGGGATTTACGAGAATAGATGTGACAAGTTCAGAAATCTGATACATTCCTAAAACTGTCTGTCCGATAGTCCCCATGGACGCCAACCAAACACTATTTCCATAATCATAGAGTATATTCCCTATCTTGTTAACAGCTCCACGACTAATCAACTGGATTGCATGTCGATTCATATAAAAACTCCTCTCAAAATTTGAAACTATTGTATCAAAACTGGAAGGAGTTACTCTATTTTTCCCTTATTTGGGAAATTTAATTTTTTACAAATTTTTCATAATGTTCCTGATAATAGGCCACTTGCTCTGGAAGTCCAAGCACTTCAAAGATATGCATAGCTTCCTGCATCTGGTTACAACCTTCTTCTTTCTGACCTCGCTGGTAGAGGGCAAAACCTTTGAGATAATGGAAGATATTGCGCTCATAAAGCTTGATACCATTTCCAATCAGCTTCTCTACATAACCCTCAAAATAGTCCGCGTCCGTAAAGGAATGATTTTCCAAACAATGCTGGTAACAGTTAAGAGCTAGAATCAAAACAAGTTTTCGATGGCGACCAATTTCTTGATAAAATCCTTCCCTCTCCATAACTTCTCTACCAATTCGAGTGACATAGTCCACATCGTAGAAAG
>CALHBZ010000138.1 GCA_937930605.1 Streptococcus oralis | reverse complement strand
GAAGAACGTCTCAATGGTCGTTACACTAAGAAAACTGTTAAACATCCAGAAACTGGTGCAGTGATTATCGGTCCAAATGAGTTGATTACAGAAGACAAGGCGCGTGAAATTGTCAATGCGGGTGTGGAAGAAGTCACTATCCGTTCCGTATTTACATGTAACACTCGTCATGGTGTCTGCCGTCACTGTTACGGTATTAACTTGGCGACTGGTGATGCGGTTGAAGTTGGTGAAGCAGTCGGAACAATTGCTGCCCAATCTATCGGGGAACCTGGTACACAGCTTACAATGCGTACCTTCCACACGGGTGGAGTTGCCTCAAATACCGATATCACTCAGGGTCTTCCTCGTGTCCAAGAAATCTTTGAAGCTCGCAATCCGAAAGGGGAGGCGGTCATCACTGAAGTCAAGGGTGAGGTTACAGCCATCGAAGAAGATGCTTCAACTCGTACCAAGAAAGTCTTTGTTAAAGGTGAAACTGGCGAAGGTGAGTACGTGGTGCCATTTACAGCCCGTATGCGTGTCGAAGTTGGAGACCAAGTCTCTCGCGGTGCAGCATTGACAGAAGGTTCTATTCAACCGAAACGTCTCCTTGCTGTTCGTGATGTCTTGTCAGTTGAAACCTACCTTCTCGGTGAAGTACAAAAAGTTTACCGTAGCCAAGGGGTAGAAATCGGTGACAAACACATCGAGGTAATGGTTCGTCAAATGATCCGTAAAGTTCGTGTCATGGATCCAGGAGACACAGATCTCCTCATGGGTACCCTCATGGACATCAATGACTTTACAGATGCCAACAAAGATGTTCTTATCGCAGGTGGAGTTCCAGCGACAGGTCGCCCAGTTCTTATGGGAATCACCAAAGCCTCACTTGAAACAAACAGTTTCTTGTCAGCGGCTTCCTTCCAGGAAACAACTCGTGTCCTTACAGATGCGGCCATCCGTGGTAAGAAAGACCATCTCCTTGGACTCAAGGAAAATGTTATCATCGGTAAGATCATCCCAGCAGGTACTGGTATGGCTCGCTACCGTAACCTTGAACCACAAGCTATCAATGAAGCAGCCTATCTGGCTCCAGAACAAGAAGAGACAGAAAATGCTCCAGTAGAGGAAGTTGTGGAAATCCAAGTTGAAGAAACAGTAGAATAAAGACTTTTTATCAACTGTAGTAGGTTGAAGAAGAGTCACACTTTGGAGAGGACCGGCTAGGTCTTCTCCTTTTTGCTGTCAAAAGGTTGGAGAGTAATCTCTTTTTTTCTGTATCAATCAAAAATTTTGAATAGGAGCTCTTTTACTTTATAAGGATTCTCGGTTTAGAATGGTCATAAACATTACGGAACTGACGACCTCACTAACCAATCTTCTTGTTGAGGAGTCATGGTACTATCGATAAAATTGTCTTAATTATGGTAAAATAGTAAGAGAATAATGTGAGGAAAATGAATGTCAAGTAAGTTTGAAATTTTGATGAATCAACTAGGAATCTCTGAACAACTGAAACAGGATTCTTCTCTTGTGGATGCAAGAATCGAGCGTGTCGTGGTTCATAAAATTAGTAAGGTCTGGGAATTTCATTTTGTATTTTCTAAAATTTTACCGATTGAAATCTTTCTAGAATTAAAGAAAGGGTTGAGTGAGGAATTTTCTAAGACAGGGAATAAAGCTGTTTTTGAAATCAAGGTGCTCTCTCAAGAATTTTCTAATCAACTCTTACAGGCCTACTACAAGGAGGCTTTTTCTGAAGGTCCATGTGCAAGCCAAGGATTTAAATCTCTTTTTCAGAATTTGCAAGTTCGTGCGGAGGGAAATCAGCTCTTTATTGAAGGGTCAGAGGCGGTTGATAAGGAACACTTTAAGAAGAATCATCTTCCTAATCTAGCAAAGCAACTTGAAAAGTTTGGTTTCCCAGCTTTTGTTTGCCAAATAGAAAAGAACGATGCCCTTACACAAGAACAGGAGGAAGCCTTTCATGCTGAAAATGAGCAGATTGTTCAAGCTGCCAATGAGGAAGCGCTCCGTGCTATGGAGCAACTGGAACAAATGGCTCCTCCTCCAGTAGAAGAGAAACCATCCTTTGATTTTCAGGCAAAAAAGGCTGCGGCCAAGCCAAAATTAGATAAGGCAGAAGTTACCCAGATGATTGATGTGACGACTGAGGAAAATCGTTTGGTCTTTGAAGGGGTAGTTTTTGATGTCGAGCATAAAGTGACCAGAACAGGGCGTGTCTTGATTAACTTTAAGATGACGGACTATAGTTCGAGTTTCTCAATGCAAAAATGGGTTAAGAATGAAGAAGAGGCTCAGAAATTTGACCTCATCAAAAAGAATTCTTGGCTCCGTGTTCGTGGAAATGTAGAGATGAATAACTTCACACGCGATTTGACCATGAACGTGCAGGATGTGCAGGAAGTGGTGCATCATGAAAGAAAGGATCTCATGCCAGAAGGTGAGCGTCGGGTTGAGTTTCATGCTCATACTAACATGTCGACCATGGATGCTCTGCCAGAAGTAGAGGAAATTATTGCGACAGCTGCAAAGTGGGGACACAAGGCGGTAGCCATCACGGACCATGGGAATGTCCAGTCCTTCCCACATGGCTATAAGGCAGCTAAGAAAGCGGGAATCCAGCTGATCTATGGAATGGAAGCCAATATCGTTGAAGACCGTGTTCCTATCGTTTACAACGAAGTGGAGATGGATCTATCTGAAGCAACCTACGTGGTCTTTGACGTGGAAACAACAGGTCTTTCTGCCATCTATAATGACTTGATTCAGGTTGCGGCTTCTAAGATGTATAAGGGAAATGTTATTGCTGAATTTGATGAGTTTATCAATCCTGGGCATCCATTATCAGCTTTTACTACTGAGTTGACTGGAATTACAGATGA
>CALHBZ010000137.1 GCA_937930605.1 Streptococcus oralis | reverse complement strand
ATCCACTTCCATGGCCATCCCTTGCTCAGCCTTGTAGCGGGCAAAGTCTTCTGCTTTATAGCTTTCAAAGAAAGTCAATTTGGGAATGGTCTTGTCTGACTCTGAAAATTCCTGCTTGGCAATCCCTGTCGTGATATCCTTGAAACGAGAATCCACTGGATTGAGCAGGTAGTTCTTGACCGCTTCTAGCTCAGTCGCATCAATATCTTTATTAACTAAGTAAAGTTGAGCTGTGTTGACCGTTACATCACTTGAACTACCAAGCAAGAGCAAGGCTTCCTGTGAAGAAGCTGCACGCTGGTCAAACTGCCCCGGCAGGCTTTCAATAGCAAAAAAAGCATAATTGGCAAGATCAGCCTGCACAGCCGCTTCATCCAAGACATGGTCGGTCACCTGCTCAGAGAAGATGTGTTTCTCTGCGGGCGCAAACAAATCCTCTGACAAATCAAAGACATCGTAAACTTGCACAATGCGAATACTTTTCAAAGTTGACAGTCCCAAGTTGTGCTGGAGTTCTCTCACCAAACTCTCTGACTTGACCTGAAAATCAGCCTTTTTTTCAACAAAAATACGTTTATTCATCAATTCTTATTCCTCTATTTCAGCTCTTGCAATGTTCTCAAACAGCCTTTAGGTTGTTATTTTAAACCTTGCAACTTTTCCCAGACAATCTCATAAACATCTGTCAGTTCTCCCAAGCCTCTACGGAGTGAAAAGGTCTGGGGGACCTTTTCAGCCTGAGTCCTTTTAGTTGAGAGACGAAGGTTTTCCGTTGCTAACAGATTATTTCAAACCCTGCAATTTCTCCCAGACAATCTCGTAAACGTCTGTTAATTCTCCGAGACCTCTACGGAAAACATCCTTGTCCATGTGGTTGCCATCCGCATCCCACAAACGGCAGTTATCTGGTGAAAACTCGTCTGCCAAGATAATCTTGCCATCCTTGTCAAAACCGAACTCTAGCTTAAAGTCAATCAATTTAAGACCAATCTCAGCAAACCAAGCCTTCAAAAGTTCATTGATACGACGGGTTTCTTCCTTCAAGTAGGCAATCTGCTGGTCATCCGCAATTTCAAGGAATTTCACATGCTC
>CALHBZ010000136.1 GCA_937930605.1 Streptococcus oralis | reverse complement strand
AACCAGCACGCAACATAAGGGCGTGGCTGATAACTTGAGCATCGCTTGGCATTTCACGAAGCGTAGGGATTAGCATTTTACTTTGTTTCATAATATTCCTCGATTATCTAAAAGAAGAGTCGCATAATGTCATTCCAGGTCACAGCTAGCATCAAGACAACCATGATAACTACACCAGCCATGGTGACATAGGTTTCAATTTCTTGTTTAAGGGGTTTACGGCGGATAGCCTCTAGGATATTGAGCACAATCTTTCCACCATCCAAAGCCGGGATAGGAATCAAATTAAAAATCCCGATATTGATGGAAATCATGGCTAGGAAGTAGAGGACATTCTCAATTCCATTTTTAGCAGCATCGCTACTTGCCTTAAAAATAGCAACGGGACCACCGAGTTTGTTCAAATCTGGATGGAAAATCAAGTTTTTCAGAGCCGAAAGGATGCGAAGTCCTGAGTCAGCAGCAGTTGTAAATCCACCAACAAACATGGATAGAAAGTCTGACTTGACCACCGGTTGAACTCCAAGAATATAACGTCCTTGATTTTCTTCTGGAGTCACAGTGACTTGTTTTTCGCTACCATTTTCAGAAATAATCACATCTAAGGTCGGAGCAGTCTTATCCTTAGTATCTGCTTCCACAGCTTGGGTCAAGTCTTGCCAATTCTTAACTTCATGCGAGCCGATCTTGGTGATTTGAGCAGTCTCAGCTACTCCCACCTTAGCCAAAGCTCCCTCTGGCATGACATGAAAGAGATTGGTCTGCGTATCTCTAACACCACCCTGCAAAAAGATCAGTATCCAAAAAACAACAACACCTAAGATAAAGTTATTCATGGGACCTGCAAAGTTGGTGATGAGCTTGCCCCAGATAGAAGCATTTTGGTACTGTACATCCAGAGGAGCGATACGCACTTCGGTTCCATCTGTCTCAACAACTGTTGCATCGTGATCCACTGCAAAGATCTTTTCTTCTTCCAAGACCAAGCCTTTAATGAAGAGCTTGTCCTCAAAGTCAAACTGGGTTACCTGCATAGGGAGAGCTGTTTGATCCAGTTTCTTCCCTGAGAGATTGATTCGTTTGACCTTACCATCCTCTGCAAGTGTTAAACTGACCGGGGTTCCTGTCTTGATCTCCGTCGCATCATCACCCCAACCAGCCATACGAACATACCCTCCTAAAGGAAGGATCCGAATGGTATAAGCAGTGCCGTCCTTACCGATATGGGCAAAAATCTTGGGGCCCATACCAATAGCAAATTCACGGACTAAAATGCCTGATTTCTTGGCAAAATAAAAATGTCCAAACTCATGCACCACCACGATAATCCCAAAAACTAGGATAAAGGTTAGCAATCCAATCATTCAATATTCCTTTCTTTAGAAGAGGCCAAACAAGTGCATCATTGGAAACACAATCAACATGCTGTCAAAGCGATCCAACACTCCACCATGCCCTGGGATAAATTTCCCAGAATCCTTGACACCAAAATGGCGTTTCATAGCACTCTCAATCAAGTCACCAAACTGACCTGCCACACTGAAGAAGATGGCAAAGAGGCTCATTCTATAAATTCCATAAGGGAGAGCAACTGTGCTGTCTACCAGCATGAAGATTGCTGTTACCAGTACCGCACCTAGAATACCACCGATAAAGCCCTCAATACTCTTATTGGGAGAGACTCTCGGAGCCAACTTATGCTTGCCAAAATTCATCCCTATCAGGTAAGCTGCGCTATCTGTCGCCCAGACGATAAAGAGGGCTAGAAGCACCTTGTCAAAACCTGCCACCCGAGCATCTAGTAAGGCATTAAAGCCAAAACCAACATAAAAGCTCATCGCAATCGGGAAAACGGTATCTTCAATGGTATAGCTTTTACTGAAAACGGTGGTCCCTAGCATAATTGTAATAAGAACGCTGTAGGCAACCACATTCCCATCAACTGGCAAAAAAGTTAGGTAATTTTCTAAGGGGATTGTGAGGGCAAAGGTCGCAAAGAGGGTCAAGGTGCCCTCGATGGTCATGGTCTTTAGCCCCTTCATGTGCAAGAGTTCATGGACAGCCAGCATCGCTAATAAACCAATTCCTATCTGCAACAAGAACCCTCCCACAAATAAGACTGGGAGGAAAATGGCCAGGGCCAATACTGCAAACAATGTTCTCTTTTGTAAATCCTTGGTCATATCTTCTCCTAAACTCCTCCAAACCGGCGATTGCGATGGTTAAAGGCAGCAATAGCTTCCTGCAGAGCAGCCTCATCAAAATCAGGCCACAAGGTATCCGTAAAATAAAGCTCGCTATAGGCTGCTTGCCATGGCAAGAAATTACTCAAACGCAACTCACCACTTGTACGGATAATCAAATCTGGATCTCGCAAATCCTTTGGCAGGTGTTGCGTGAAAAGGTAATCCCCAATCATATCTTCTGTGATATCGCCAGGATTGATTTTGGCATCTAGAACTTCCTGAGTCAAGCTCTTAAGAGCCTGCGTGATTTCAGCACGACCACCATAATTAAGGGCAAAATTGAGAATCAAGCCTGTATTGTTCTTGGTCAACTCCTCTGCTTTTTTCAAAGCTTCAAACGTCGGCTTAGGCAGACGGTCTGTCTCCCCAATCATCTGAATCTTAACATTATTTGCATGTAATTCAGGGACGTAGTTATCATAAAACTCGACTGGCAAGTTCATGATAAACTTGACCTCTTGATCTGGGCGCGTCCAATTTTCCGTTGAAAAGGCATAGACTGTGATGACTTTAACTCCCATCTTGTTAGCTGCCTTGGTCACCTTTTGGAGGGCTTCCATCCCCGCCTTATGGCCAAAAACTCGTGGTTGCATCCGTTTTTTAGCCCAGCGACCATTCCCATCCATGATGATTCCAATATGAGCAGGAACCTGTGTTGGAACCTCAACTTCTACAGCTTTATCTTTCTTAAAAAATCCAAACATGATCATATTCCTATTCAAAAATCTATCGTTTCATTATACCATATTTCCTTCTATTCTTCTATTGCTAAGTTACTGCCCCTACTTGCAGACAAACAAAAAATAAGCCGCCTGATTGGGCGACTTTATTTTATAGGGAGATTATTATGAAAAAGTTTTAGGAGTGTAAGTTAAGTTCCTCTTAACTTATGAGTTCAGTATACACCTCCTAGCTTAAATTTTTCTTAAGTTTTTCGAAAAAGTCAGATTTTTCCATTTTTCTTGCCAATTTTTCTTGGACAAGCGCTCTTGATAGAGTTTCATTCGGTCTTCATTCTCTAGGAAATGAGGAGTTGGGGAAACCTGAAACTTTAAAATATCCTCTAGACCATAGGGGGCAAAGAGCTCTAAAGTGGAATCTTCATTTAAGCGAAGGCCTACCGCCGTGCAGCGCTCAGGATACTTACTCATAGCATCACGAGAACTTGTGTAGGGCGCAGTGTGAGGACTGTGCAGATGCATATAGACCTGATTTTTCAACTCCCACTGATACTGGGGAAATTCCTCTTTCAGCTTCCTCTCTATGCGCAGCGTTTCTTCGTAACTCACATCCGGATCAAAGAAAATCACATCTACATCTGTTTCGCGGTCAAAAGGCGATTTATCTGACAAGAGATTCCAGATAAAATTTCGAACCGAACCTGCCGCCAACCAAGAGTCTTTCAGACCAAGGTTACGGATGATGGTCAGAATAGCCATCATATCCGGATTTTTCCCAACACTGTCTAGGATTTCTTGCTTATTTTCCATTGTATTCATAACCTAAATGCTCATATGCCTTGGCTGTCGCCACTCGTCCAGATCGTGTCCGCATGATAAAGCCTTTCTGGATGAGGTAGGGTTCGTACATATCTTCCACCGTCTCACGTTCTTCAGCAATATTAACCGAAAGGGTTCCTAAACCGACAGGACCACCTCCGTACATCTCAATCATGGTACGAAGGATTTTCTGGTCCACATAGTCTAATCCTTCATGGTCTACATCTAGCATGGTCAAGGCCTTATCAGTAATGACATCATCGATTAAGCCATCCCCCATAATCTGGGCAAAATCGCGCACGCGCTTGAGGAGACGATTGGCGATACGGGGAGTTCCTCGACTGCGTAAGGCCAGCTCAGCAGCTGCCTCATGGGTAATTTCCATCTCAAAAATATCTGCCGTTCGCTCAACAATCTCTGTCAAATCAGCGTGGGCATAGTATTCCATATGACCTGTAATCCCAAAACGTGCTCGTAGAGGATTTGAGAGCATACCAGCACGGGTCGTCGCACCAATCAAGGTAAAAGGTGGTAAGTCCAAGTGAACACTGCGACTGCCTTCACCCGCCCCAATCATGATATCAATGTAGAAGTCCTCCATTGCACTATAAAGCACCTCTTCCACCGACATGGGCAAGCGATGAATCTCGTCAATAAAGAGGACATCTCCAGGCTCCAAGTCATTCAAAATCGCTACCAGATCACCCGCTTTTTCGATAACAGGACCAGACGTTTGCTTGAGATTGACTCCCAGTTCATTGGCAATGACAAAAGCCATGGTTGTTTTCCCAAGTCCTGGAGGGCCAAACAAAAGAACATGGTCCAGCGCCTCATCCCGCATTTTAGCTGCTTCGATAAAGATTTGCAGCTGGTCCTTGACCTTGTCCTGACCGATATATTCACGTAAATACTGAGGACGGAGCGTACGTTCTACTAACTCCTCATCCCCCATTATCTCATTATCTAAAATTCTATTCATGTTTCCATTATATCAAAAATCCAAGCCACAAACAAAAAAGCCACCTGATTGGGTGGCTTCATTAGGGAGATTATTATGAAAAAGAAAAGTTTAGGATTTCATTAAATAAAGTTAGGAGGTCTTTATTTAATGATTATAGTATACAAGATGAATCTTAAAGCTAACTTAACTTTTTCTCTGATTTATCATTTTTTTAAAATTTTCCCCAAATGAAATTTCCTTTCTCAAACAACAAAAAAGCCACCTGATTGGGTGGCTTCTTTAGGAGATTATGATGAAAAAGAAAAGTTTGGGATTTCATTAAATAAAGTTAGGAGGTCTTTATCTAATAACTATATAATACACGAGGAGACTTAAACTTTACTTAAGAAAAAGTAATTATTTTATTTTTTTCGTTCTACCCAAATCATTCCTGTGCAATCATAAGTAGATAAGTTTTCAAAGCCCAAGGAACGATAAAATTCCAAATTTTTCTCTGTTTGGTCGGTCGCTAGTTGAACTCGATAAGCATCTTTGAAATCCCTTAAAGCCTCTTTCATCAAGGCGCTTCCAATTCCTTGGCGCTGATAGCTCGGCAAAACAATTAAATCCTGGACAAAAACCGATGAAAAACCATCTCCGACCAAACGAACCAAGCCAACTATTGCCTCACCATCAAGTGCTAGGTAAATCGCTAATGAGTGAGACAAGGACTTTTCCAGCATCTGGGGTTGATGTGTATAATTTGTCCAACCGACTGCCTGATAGAGATGCAAAACATTTTCTAACTTGACAACTTCTTGCTTTCTAACGCTAATCATGTCACCACCTCTTAGAGTTCTCTCAAGCTCTTATACTGCCGTCCATTCTTGTCAAAATTTTCAGGAGTCAACCATGCTTCCAAACGATCTTTGACTTGAGGCCAGTCCTTATCAATCATAGACAGCCAATCCGTATCTCTAGTTCGCCCCTTATAAACGACAGCCTGACGGAAGGTTCCTTCATAGACAAAGCCTAAACGTTCTGCTGCTCGTCTTGATGGAAGATTTAGAGCATCGCATTTCCACTCATAGCGACGATAGTTAAGCTCCTCAAAAACATAGCGAGCTAGTAAATAATGGGCTTCTGTCCCTATCCTCGTACCCTTAAGTGCTGGTGAAAAGGTGACAGCACCCACTTCTATTACTCGGTTATTCTGATCAATTCGCATCAGAGAAAATGTTCCCAAGGCCTTACCCGTCTCCTTATCCAAGATAGCATAGAAGAAACGATCCTTACGAGCCAACATCTGGTTTAAAAGGCTGACCAGTTCCTCCATATTTGCCACTGGCTCCTGAAAGAGGTAGGTCCACATCTCTCGAGGCGTATCTGGACCATAAACAGCTAGTAAATCCTTCGCATGTTTTTCTACCGAAAGAGCCTCTATCCGAGCATAACGCCCTTCTAAAAAATCGATAGCAGGTAATTTACCAGACGTGTGACCGACTACAGATTCACCAATCATCTGACCATATTCATTTACTGGCATAGCTTTCTCCTTGTTTTGCTTTTCAAACTTTACAATTGCACATAGTATATCATACTTTCATGAAAAAAATCAAAAAATCCTCCAGATTCTACTCTGAAGGATTCATTTCTTATTTTACAACAATATTCACAAGTTTGTTAGGGACACTAATCACTTTCACGATTTCCTTGCCGTCAATCTCTGCTTTGACTTTTTCGTCAGCAAGAGCAATTTCTTGCAATTCTTCGCGTGATAGATCTTTAGCAACCATGAGTTTGGCACGGACTTTTCCTTTGATTTGGACGACGATTTCGATTTCGTCTTCAACCAATTTGCTTTCGTCCCAAGTCGGCCAAGCTACGTAAGAGATTGACTCACCTGTTGCTGCGACTGTTTGCCAGAGCTCTTCTGCCAAGTGAGGCGCAAATGGGGCAATCAATTGGATAAAGCCTTTGGCATAGTCCACATAAAGTTTGTCTTCCCTGTTAGCCGCGTTGACAAAGACCATAAGTTGGGCAATGGCTGTGTTGAATTTCAATGATTCGATTTGTTCTGTTACAGATTTCACCGTTTCGTTGTAGACTTTGTCAAGAGCACCGTTATTTTCCGCAACGATTTCTTTGGTTGTCATCAAACGGTAAACACGGTCTAGGAACTTACGGCTTCCTTCCAGACCTTCTTCTGACCAAGCAATCGAAGCATCAAGTGGTCCCATGAACATTTCATAAACACGAAGGGTATCAGCACCGTATTGTTCCACTACGTCGTCTGGGTTGACAACGTTTTTGAGCGATTTAGACATCTTGGCTGGCGCTTGCTCCAACTCTTCTCCTGTTTCCACATGGAAGAAGGAACCATCACGTTTTTCAACCTTATCAGTTGCCACAAGAGCCCCGCGGTGGTCACGGTAGCTTGTTCCCAAAATCATTCCTTGGTTAAAGAGTTTTTGGAATGGTTCCTTAGTCGGAACAACACCGAGGTCATAGAGGAATTTATGCCAGAAACGAGCGTAAAGCAAGTGAAGCACAGCGTGTTCTGCACCACCCACATAGATATCGACTGGCAACCATTGTTTGAGGAGATTCTCATCAGCCAATTTCTCAGTATTGTGTGGGTCAATATAACGGAGGTAGTACCAGCTTGAACCAGCCCATTGTGGCATAGTATTTGTTTCACGACGACCTTTGACACCATCTTCACGAGTCACTTCTAGCCAGTCTGTCAAGTTAGCCAATGGGCTTTCTCCAGTACCTGAAGGGCGGATATCCTTGGTTACAGGCAAAACAAGTGGCAACTCACTTTCTGGAACAGCTGTTGAAGTCCCATCTTCCCAATGAATGATTGGGATTGGCTCACCCCAGTAGCGCTGACGACTAAAGAGCCAGTCGCGGAGACGGTAGGTCACCTTCTCTTGACCACAACCTTTTTCTTCCAACCAAGCTACAATTTTAGCAATCGCTTCTTCTTTGTTCAGTCCATCTAGGAAATCAGAGTTGACGTGAAGACCGTCTTCTGTGTAAGCAGCCTCTTCAACGTTTCCACCTTCAAGCACTTCTACGATTGGAAGGTCAAATTGTTTGGCAAATTCCCAGTCACGTTGGTCGTGGGCTGGCACAGCCATGACAGCACCTGTTCCATAGCTAGCAAGAACATAGTCTGCAATCCAGATTGGAATTTCTTTGCCATTGACAGGGTTGATGGCATAAGCACCAGTCCAAACACCAGTTTTTTCTTTGGCAAGGTCTGTACGAGCCAAGTCTGACTTGAGGCTGGCTTGATGTTTATAGTTAGCTACTGCCTCAGCTTGTTCTGGGCTCGTGATGGCATCTACTAGATCATGCTCAGGCGCCAAGACAGTGAAAGTCGCACCAAAAAGAGTATCAGGACGAGTAGTAAAGACGGTGAATTCCTTGTCTGTTCCTTTTACTTTGAAAGTCACATTGGCACCAGTTGATTTGCCAATCCAGTTGCGTTGCATGTCTTTGATAGACTCTGGCCAGTCCAGGTCATCCAAGTCATTGAGCAAGCGCTCTGCATAGGCCGTGATTTTGAGCATCCATTGGCGCATTGGTTTGCGGACAACTGGATAGCCTCCACGCTCAGAAGTTCCGTCAGGAAGCACTTCTTCGTTGGCAATGGCCGTTCCTAGTTCCTCAACCCAGTTTACTGGTACTTCCGCTTCATAGGCCAAGCCTTTTTCGTAAAGCTTGGTAAAAATCCACTGCGTCCACTTGTAGTAGTTTGGATCTGTCGTGTTGACTTCACGGTCCCAGTCGTAAGAGAATCCAAGCGCATTGATTTGGCGTTTAAAGTTAGCAATATTTTCCGCTGTAAATTCTGCTGGGTCATTTCCTGTATCCATAGCGTATTGCTCTGCAGGCAAACCAAAGGCATCCCAACCCATGGGGTGAAGGACATTGTAGCCTTGCGCACGTTTGTAACGGCTAAGAATATCCGTTGCTGTGTAGCCTTCTGGGTGTCCTACGTGCAATCCAGCTCCTGAAGGATATGGGAACATATCGAGAGCATAGAACTTCGGTTTTGATGCGTCTGTTCCTGTCTTAAATGTATGATGGTCAGCCCAGTAGCCTTGCCACTTAGGCTCAATTTCCTTATGATTGTAAAATCTCATGCTATTTCTCCAATTTTATGATGTTACTATTATACCATTTTTGGGGGAATTTGAAAGTCGAGAAAGAATCTTTTCCCCTCCATTGTCAAGAAAGATTGGCTTTGAAAGCACTCTTGTCAAGCTGAATAAAAATAGCTCCTATACGGAGCTATCTTCTATCAATGCTTATTTTCTTCCATCTTCTCACGTCCTAGTTCTCGGTAACTACGGTCACCAACAACTTCTACGCTAAACTGGCCGTCCTCATATTCTAGGATGGTCACACTACCATTATCCAGGCCATGCGGATGCATACCATTGATGAGATAAACCATCGTACCAATGGTCATCCCGTGGCTTACGACGAGAGCATTGCCCCCACCTTGTTCTTCCATTTCTTTGGCAATCAATTCAAAGCCTTCCTTGATTCGACCACTGAGTTTTTCCCAGCCTTCAGCCCAACCAGCAGTATCAACCTCTACCAAACCTTCTGCCAGCTCAGCATAGGATAACTGATGAACATGATCCACCTTGAAAACACGAGGAATGACCCCCATGAAGAGGTCCCCATCATAGGCCCCATCAAAACTACCAAAGCACCACTCACGGATGCGCTTATCCATACGGTAAGGGATTTTGCCCTGTAAACCTAGTTCTTCTAGGATAATTCCCATAGTTTGAATCGTACGACCAGAGTCACTGGAATAAGCTCGGTCAAACTGCAAACCAGACTCTCTCAAGCCAATTCCTAACTCATGAATTCCTAACTCACCTTCTGCTGTCAGAGGCGTATCACTCCATCCTTGAGCACGTCCAATCGTGTTAAACATGGTTTTCCCATGACGAACCAAGTACAATCTTACTTTAGACATTTTCTATCCTCCATTTTCTTCTATTATATCATGGATCAAAGAAATATTCGGCTTTCAAAAGCAAAGCTCCTTCTCCTAATTTTGCCACAAGAAAAGCTACCCTCATGGTAGCTTCCCTAGGAGATTATTATGAAAAAGTTTAGGATTTCTATTAAATAAAGTTAGGAGGTCTTTATTTAATGATTATAGTATACACAGTCATCCTTAAACTCAACTTAAATCCTCTCTCTTTTTTATTAATTTTTAAAACTATGGATTGGGGCAGGGATTTGGCCACCTCGAGAGATGAAATCGATAGACGAAGCCCCGTTGACTTTCATAACTGGTGCTGTACCTAGCAAGCCACCGAACTCAATCATATCGCCTTCTTTACCCTTTGGAATGATACGAACGGCCGTTGTTTTCATGTTAATGACACCGATTGCCGCCTCATCCGCAATCATAGCTGCAATGGTTTCAGCCGGCGTATCCTCTGGAATGGCAATCATATCCAGTCCAACAGAACAGATAGCCGTCATGGCCTCTAGTTTCTCTAAATTCAGAGAGCCATTTTGTACCGCAGCAATCATCCCCTCGTCTTCAGAAACAGGGATAAAAGCACCAGACAAGCCACCAACCTGGTTACAAGCCATCACTCCGCCCTTCTTAACTTGGTCATTCAAAAGAGCGAGTGCAGCTGTCGTCCCATGTGTACCAACTGTTTCTAGGCCCATTTCCTCCAGCACTCGAGCCACAGAATCTCCAACTGCAGGAGTTGGTGCCAAACTTAGGTCTACAATCCCAAAGTCGACTCCAAGGCGTTCACTCGCCATTTGACCGACCAGTTGACCAATACGAGTAATCTTGAAGGCGGTTTTCTTGACTGTTTCTGCTACTACATCAAAGCTCTGTCCACGAACCTTTTCTAAGGCACGTTTGACGACACCAGGGCCTGAAACTCCAACATTGATGATGACATCTGCTTCACCGACACCATGGAAGGCCCCCGCCATAAAAGGATTGTCCTCAACAGCGTTCGCAAATACAACCAATTTGGCAGCTCCCATATCTGATAAGTTCGCAGTTTCCTTGATGATACGTCCCATATCTGCAACTGCAGTCATGTTGATTCCTGACTTGGTTGAGCCAATATTGACGGATGAACAGACCTTGTCTGTCTCAGCTAGAGCACGTGGGATAGAATTGATGAGAATCTCATCTCCTTTTTGGTAGCCTTTTTGTACCAAGGCCGAAAAACCACCAATAAAGTCAACACCAATCTCCTTGGCAGCCTTATCAAGTGCCTTTGCTAAAACGACATAGTCCGTCGCATCAGTCGCTGCTCCAATCAAGGAAATCGGAGTCACCGATACTCGTTTATTGACAATTGGAATCCCTAGTTCCGCAGCAATTTCATCTCCTACAGGCACTAGATTTGCAGCTTTAGTAGTAATTTTTTTATAAATCTTTTCAGCAGCACGTTCAATGTCTGGATCAATACAGTCCAAAAGGGAAATGCCCATAGTGATGGTTCTGATATCGAAGTTCTGCTCCTCAATCATGGCAATAGTTTCAGTAACTTGTCTAATATCCATAATGACCTCCTAGATATTATACATGGCGTCAAAAATCGCTGCACTCTGGATATTGATTTTCACATTCAAGGTCTGACCAAAGCTTTCAAACTCATTTCGCAGAGTTGTAAAATCCTGTTTTTCATCACTAGATACGACTGCCATCATGGTAAAATACTCATCCAGTACTGTTTGAGAAATATCATCAATATTCAAACCCAATTCTGCAATCTTAGTAGACACGCCTGCAACAATACCAGTCTTGTCCTTGCCAACCACTGTAATAATAGCCTTCATCTTTAGACTCCCATTCTACGATTATTAGAAAACCTGAACGTTTTTGATTTTCTTTTTCCTTAGTATAGCATATTTCCGTAAAAAATTCTAAAAAACGCCTGCTTACGAAGTTGTTCTTAAACAAAAAAACAATTTCGTAAACAAGCGTCTACCCTATCAAATGATGATGAGTGTTCCCGCTAGGACCGAAGTCCCAGCGGTAGACCAGAGCTAGACTAAGAGCACAAGACTCCATCATCATAACACTCAACAAAATTGATGATTTTATACTAATTCGATGATTGCCATTGGCGCAGCATCACCACGACGTGGTTCAGTTTTAAGGATACGAGTGTATCCACCGTTACGTTCAGCATAACGAGGTGCAATTTCTGAGAACAATTTTTGAAGTGCTGTAGTAGAAGTGTACTTATCAGTTGCTTCATCATAGTTTTCAGATGCGATTTCATTACGTACGAAAGCAGCTGCTTGACGACGTGCATGCAAATCACCACGTTTACCTAGAGTAATCATTTTTTCAACAGTTTTACGGATTTCTTTAGCACGAGCTTCAGTTGTCACGATTGATTCGTTGATCAAAAGGTCAGTTGTCAAATCGCGAAGCATTGCTTTACGTTGTGAGCTAGTGCGTCCTAGTTTACGGTAAGCCATGTATTCCTCCTTTATTTATCATTTCTTAACCCAAGACCAAGGTCAGCAAGTTTAACTTTAACTTCTTCAAGACTCTTGCGGCCCAAGTTACGAACTTTCATCATTTCAGGCTCAGATTTTTCTGTCAAATCAAAGACAGTATTAATTCCTGCGCGTTTCAGACAGTTGTATGAACGAACTGATAGATCCAATTCTTCAATAGTACGTTCCAAAATGCGATCATCTGAAGATTTCTCTGCTTCCTTCATCACATCAGTTGAAATAGCAACTTCTGTTAAATCTGTAAAGAGGTTCAGATGCTCTGTCAGGATACGAGCTGATAGTCCCAAAGCGTCTTCGGGAATAATTGTTCCATTCGTTAAAATTTCAAGGGTAAGTTTATCAAAACCATCGTTGCTACCAACACGAGCTGGCTCAACCTGGTAATTTACTTTTGTCACAGGCGTATAGATAGAATCTACCGCAAGTGTGCCTACTGGTGCATCATCTTTTTTATTTTCGTCAGCTGGCACATATCCACGACCGCTATTCACAGCCATTTTCGCTTTAAAGCGAGCGCCTTCACTGATTGTAAAGAGATAATGATCAGGGTTTACAATTTCGATATCACTGTCTGTCAAAATATCTCCAGCAGTTACTTCTGCAGGACCTTCAACATCCAATTCAATCATCTTTTCGTCTTGGACGTAAGATTTTACAGCAATCCCCTTGATGTTCAGAATAATCTGCATAACATCTTCACGGACCCCAGAAATCGTATCAAATTCGTGCAATACTCCTTCAATGTTGATAGAAGTCACTGCTGCACCTGGAAGTGAGGCGAGAAGTACACGACGAAGCGAATTTCCAAGTGTTGTACCGTAACCGCGTTCTAACGGCTCAACTATAAACTTGCCATAATTTTTATTTTCATCAATTTTTGTTATATTTGGTTTTTCAAACTCAATCATTTAGTTAACTCCCTCTTAAACGAAAAGCAGTGTAATTGTTTATGATTATACACGGCGACGTTTTGGAGGACGAGCACCATTGTGTGGCACAGGAGTCACATCACGAATAGCAGTTACTTCCAGACCAGCTGCAGCAAGTGCACGAATAGCTGACTCACGACCAGAACCTGGACCTTTAACTGTAACTTCAACTGATTTAAGACCGTGTTCTTGTGCAGACTTAGCAGCTGCTTCAGATGCCATTTGGGCAGCAAATGGTGTAGATTTACGAGAACCTTTAAAACCAAGAGCACCAGCAGATGACCAAGCAATCGCATTACCATGCACATCAGTAATCATAACAATAGTGTTATTAAATGTAGCGTGAATATGAGCAATACCAGATTCGATATTCTTTTTCACACGACGTTTACGTGTTGGTTTAGCCAAGACTTTTACCTCCTATATTATTTTTTCTTACCAGCAATCGCAACAGCTTTACCTTTACGAGTGCGAGCGTTGTTTTTAGTATTTTGTCCACGGACAGGAAGTCCACGACGGTGACGGATACCACGGTAAGAACCGATTTCCATCAAACGTTTGATGTTCAAGTTTACTTCACGACGAAGATCACCTTCAACCTTGATTGCGTCCACTTCGCGACGGATTGCGTCTTCTTGATCTGATGTCAAATCTTTGACACGGATGTCTTCTGAGATTCCAGCCGCAGCCAAAATTTTCTTAGAAGTTGGAAGTCCGATACCATACACATAAGTAAGTGAAACGACTACACGTTTGTCATTTGGAATGTCAACTCCAGCAATACGAGCCATGTTTTCTCCTTTCTATCTTATCCTTGACGTTGTTTGTGTTTTGGATTTGCTGGGCAAATTACCATAACACGACCATTACGACGAAT
>CALHBZ010000135.1 GCA_937930605.1 Streptococcus oralis | reverse complement strand
GCACGGACAGGCGCTTCATGACCTGAGATCGCAGCAAGTTCTGTTACTTCTTTGATTTTTGAAAATAATGTTGTCATATCAGTTCCTTCTTTCTGTCCTCCATTTTACCACTTTTTATAGGAGAAGGATAGTGAAAATCTTAATCTGCCAACTTCCTTTCTAAAGTATACAAAAAAGAATCAGGCTGATTCTTTTTGTTTATGATTTCGTTTGAGTGAAAAGTGGTCTGGCACAGGATCCTTGCCTATTTTCGACCAAGGGTGGCAACGTAAAATCCGAGCTAAGCCCATCAAAACTCCCTTGAAGCCATGTTTTTCAATAGCTTCAATCATGTAGTTTGAACAAGTGGGCTCAAAACGACAAGAGGGTGGAAAGACTGGTGAGATAAAGCGTTGGTAAAAGCGAACTGGCGCTATTAAGATTCGTTTCATTATTTCTTGGTTACAGCCATAGTATGCAGTTGGCTGATTTCTTTTTTGTTAAGACGACGGGATTCACCTGGACGAAGGCCTGTCAAATCTAAGTGTCCAAAGCGTGTCCGAGACAACTTGTCCACTTGGAGACCGACGGCTTCAAACATTTTTTTAACCTGATGATTGCGTCCTTCATGGATGGTCAACTGCACTACTGAGCGATTTTTGACTGGATCCACTTTGAGAATCTCATAGACAGCAGGCTTGGTTTTCTTGCCATCAATCTCAAGACCACGGGTCAAGGGGCGGAGATTCTCTTTGTTGGCCACACCTTTAACACGCGCGACATAGACCTTGTCAATCTCATTACGCGGGTGAATCATTTCATCCGTAAAATCCCCATCATTGGTCAAAATCAAGACACCAGATGTATCCCAGTCCAAACGTCCCACAGGGTAAATTCGTTCTTTAACATTTGGCAAGAGATCCACAACAGTCTTGCGGCCCTTGTCATCTGTCACACTGGAAATGACACCGCGTGGTTTGTTAAGCAGATAGTAGACTTTTTCTTCGTTGTAGATGGGCTGCCCCTCAACTTCGACCTTATCTCCAGTCTTAATAGTCGTTGCGAGTTCACGTACCACTTGGCCGTTGACAGTCACCAAGCCTTGCTTGATCAGCTCCTCTGCTTTTCTCCTACTGGCCACACCTGCGTGGGCAATATATTTATTGATTCTCATCTTCTTCTATCCTTTCACCAAATAATTGGCTTTCTTGGGCTTGAATCTCAAGCTCATCAATCACTGGCAATTCTTCCAAATGATTTATCCCCATGTAATCTAGGAAATAATCCGTAGTCACATAGAGGTTGGGGCGGCCCAACACTTCTTTTTTCCCGTCTTCCTTTATCAAGTCAAAAGCCTGTAACTTTGCCAAAGCCCCACTCGAATTGACCCCACGGATAGCATCAATTTCTATCCGCGTAATCGGCTGCTTGTAGGCAATGATGGACAAGGTCTCAAGGGCCGCCCGAGATAAACTCTGGTTAATGGGCGCCTTGGAATATTCCTTCAAAATCGCTGCAAATTGAGGCTTGGTCACCAATCTGTAAGCTCCCCCTGTCTCAATCAGGGACAAGCTTGACTCTTGATCTTTTTCATACTTTTGGGCTAATTTTTCTAAACTCTGCTGGATGCCTGTCGGGGGAAGCGATAGGAGTTCAGCCAACTGACGGACCCGAATCCCATCCTCACCTGCTACAAACAAGAGCGCTTCTATTTCTGCTAAAGTACTCATCTTTCCTCTCTATCAAGTCTAGCTTTGTGCCCCTTGACTTTCTTCCTTCTTTTCCATGAGATAGATATCTCCGAAACTCTCCTCTTGTACGAGGATCAGTTCCTGGGTTTTGATTAACTCTAGGGTTGCCAAAAAGAGGGTAATGACCTCTTGGACATTCTGGGCTTCCTTGAACAAATCCTGCAAGCGCAACTGGTCTCGTCCAGCCAAGGACTCTTTTACGATAACCATCATATCCTCAATCTTATACTCATCCCGCAAGATGGTCGTGTGATTCTGAGCGAATTCCTCTTTTTTCTTGGCTAGGATATTGGAAAAAGCCAAAAAGAGGTCAATGGTCGTCCTATCATGCACAAGCTCCGCATCTTCGTAGATCAACTCAGTAGGCGCTTTAGAATAGTACTGGGCCCGATCTTGGTGCTTAGCCTCCAAGTGCTCACCCAAGAGTTTGAACTTGCGGTATTCTTCGATTTGAGAGAGAAGATCCTGCTCCAGATCATCATCCAAATCTGTCACTTCCGCTACCTTTGGAAGGAGTTTGCGACTCTTGATCAGCATCAGCTGACTGGCCATGACCATGTACTCGCCCGTCACCTCTAAGCGCATAGCCTGCAAGGTTGAAACATAGGCTAGATACTGTTCGATGACCTCTGTGATAGGCACATCGTAAATATCCATCTGATACTTGGAAACCAAGTGCAAGAGCAAGTCCAGCGGCCCTTCAAAATCTTTTAATTTAATATCCATTATCTATATTTTTCTAAGGTCAGAACTGTTTTTAATCCTAATTTTTTTGCAATTTCGTACAAATCGACCTTCTCTTCTATTTGTCTTAGAATGAACTGTTCCCGCAAGGCTTGAGCGGATAAGGTTGGGAAACCTTTCTCCTTGACAAAAGATTCTAGCTGACGAAAGGCCCACTGACGAGAATAGGCTTTCCCTGCCCTTTCAAAGAGATAGGTCTGTCCCATCAAGGGTTCTAGCTCTGGAATCAAGGTCATGGGAATAGTGACAATCCTCTGTTGGGAAGCCTTGTTGATTCGCAACACCTGAAAATCCAGATTGATATCCGCAACCTTGAGAGCTAAAATCTCGCTAGGCAAGAGTCCCATTTCTAGGATTAAGAGTGCTAGCAGGCGTCCCTCTGGATAGTCACTTTCCTGCCAAAAAGAGGCTAGGTCTAACAGTTCTGGCTTTTCGGTCTTCTTTTCAGCTTGTTTGGCTAATTTCAAGCGGTAAAAACTGTCCACCTCTCCTGTTTGATAGAGAAAGTAGAGAAATTGGTTACAGGACGAAAGTTTCCGTTTCTGGGCGCTGATTTTTAGATTGGCTAGTTGGGCTTGGTAAATCTTGAGACTAGTCTCAGAGATCCGCTCCCCTACAATGTCTAAAAATTGCTCCAGATCATACTTATAGGACTGCTTGGAATTGACAGACAAACCCTGCTTTCCCTCTAAAAAGTCTGAAATCCTATCTCTCATTTGCATCGAATCTCATATTCCTTACTAAAGTCATGCAAGAG
>CALHBZ010000134.1 GCA_937930605.1 Streptococcus oralis | reverse complement strand
TTTGCCCCTATTTGTGATAAAATAGAATGAAACGATTTTTTACAATGAATGAAAATACAGAGGTAAATATGACAATCGGTATTGATAAGATTGGTTTTGCAACCAGTCAATATGTCTTGAAATTACAAGACCTAGCAGAAGCAAGGGGAGTTGACCCCGAAAAATTTAGCAAGGGACTCTTGTTAAATGAAATTAGCATTGCACCACTGACTGAGGATATTGTTACCTTGGCTGCTAGTGCCAGCAACTCTATCCTCACAGATAAAGAAAAAGAAGAAATCGACATGGTCATTGTTGCGACTGAGTCAGGAATTGACCAGAGTAAGGCGGCAGCGGTCTTTGTTCATGGTCTATTAGGTATCCAGCCTTTCGCCCGTAGCTTTGAAATCAAGGAAGCCTGCTATGGAGCAACAGCTGCCCTCCATTATGCCAAGTTACATGTGGAAAATTCTCCAGAATCAAAAGTCCTAGTCATTGCCAGTGATATTGCCAAGTATGGTGTGGGGACTCCGGGTGAGCCCACCCAGGGAGTTGGAAGTGTAGCGATGCTAATCACAAAAAATCCGCGCATTATGGCCTTTAACAATGATAATGTTGCTCAAACTCGTGACATCATGGATTTCTGGCGACCAAACTACTCAACGACTCCTTATGTCAATGGTGTTTATTCAACCCAGCAGTATCTGGATAGTCTCACGACGACTTGGGATGAATACAAGAAGCGCTACGATTGGACCATAGGTGATTTTGCAGCCATCTGTTTCCACTTACCTTATCCTAAGCTGGCCCTAAAAGGCTTGCGCAAGATGATGGACAAGACTCTATCTCAAGAAAAACAGGATAGTTTGCAAGAAAACTTTGACAAATCAATTCTCTACAGTCAGATGATTGGGAATATCTATACAGGTTCTCTCTTCCTCGGCCTCCTCTCCCTTTTGGAAAATGCAGAGAATTTGAAGGCTGGCGATAAAATTGCCCTCTACAGTTACGGAAGTGGAGCTGTTTCAGAGTTCTTTAGTGGTGAATTGGTCGAAGGCTATGAGGTCTATCTAGACAAAGAGCGCTTGAGCAAACTCAAGCAGCGTACAGTCTTATCTGTTGCAGACTATGAAAAAGTCTTCTTCGAAGAGGTGCAGTTGGATGAGTCGGGTTCAGCCCAATTTGCAGCTTATGAACATCAAGACTATGCCTTGGTGGAGATTGTCGACCACCAACGCCGATATAGCAAGGTTGAAAAATAATGAAGATAAGTTGGAATGGATTTTCTAAAAAATC
>CALHBZ010000133.1 GCA_937930605.1 Streptococcus oralis | reverse complement strand
GCTTACTTGACCCTTATGTGATTATGAAAAATCCCAAAGATTCTGAATCACTGGCTATTGATATTCTGACATTCCTTACGGGGATTTCCTCTCGTGATGGGGAACGCTTCCCAATCCTTAGAAAAGCCATTCGTGCAGTAACCAATAGTGAAGTACGAGGGTTGATGAAAGTGATTGAGGAATTACGGGTTGAGAATACGCCACTAAGTACCAGTATAGCCGACCATATCGAAAGTTTTACAGACTATGACTTTGCACATTTATTATTCAGTAATGGTTATGTGGAGCAGTCTATCAGCTTAGAAAAACAACTGAACATTATACAGGTTGCGGACTTGGTACTTCCCGACAAGGAAACTTCCTTTGAGGAATATACCACTATGGAGCTTTTATCCGTTGCTATGCTGATTGTCATTAGTACCTTTGCTTTAGACTTTATCCATACAGACCGAAGCATTTTCAAGATTGTAGATTTAGACGAAGCATGGAGCTTTTTACAGGTAGCACAAGGAAAAACACTATCTATGAAGCTGGTTCGGGCTGGTCGTGCTATGAACGCTGGGGTATATTTCGTGACCCAAAATACAGACGACCTCTTAGATGAAAAACTGAAAAATAACCTCGGCTTAAAATTTGCATTTCGTTCCACTGACCTTAACGAGATTAAAAAGACCTTAGCCTTTTTTGGTGTAGACCCAGAGGACGAAAACAATCAGAAGCGATTGCGTGATTTGGAAAACGGGCAATGCCTTATCAGTGATTTATATGGTCGTGTCGGTGTGATACAGTTCCACCCTGTATTTGAAGAACTGCTCCATGCCTTTGATACCAGACCACCTGTGCGAAAAGAGGTGTAAATGTGAAACCATCAATAGTAAACAGAATAAAATCAAACTGGACGCTGAAACGTCTAGGTAAAGTGGCAATGACAGTGGCTTTCACACTTGTGATTGCCATTTTTCTTTTAGCCATGCTGGGAACGGTGGTTCAAGCTGCGGGCTTGGTAGATGATACGGTCAATGTGGCAAATGAATACAGCCGATACCCACTTGAAAACTATCAACTGGATTTTTATGTGGATAATAGCTGGGGCTGGCTTCCGTGGAACTGGTCGGACGGGATTGGAAAACAGGTCATGTATGGACTATATGCCATTACCAATTTTATTTGGACAATCAGTTTGTATGTTTCCAATGCGACAGGTTACTTAGTACAGGAAGCCTATTCCTTAGACTTCATTTCCGCTACAGCAGATTCCATTGGTAAGAATATGCAGACCTTAGCTGGTGTGAGTGCAAACGGATTTTCAACAGAGGGTTTCTATGTTGGATTCCTCTTACTCTTGATTTTGGTTCTTGGGGTTTATGTTGCCTATACGGGACTGATAAAGAGAGAAACCACAAAGGCAATTCATGCCATTATGAATTTTGTGCTGGTGTTTATCCTATCGGCTTCCTTTATTGCCTACGCTCCCGACTACATTAAAAAAATCAATGACTTTTCATCAGACATCAGTAATGCCAGTTTATCACTTGGCACGAAGATTGTCATGCCCCATTCCGATAGTCAAGGCAAGGACAGAGTGGACTTAATCAGAGATAGCCTGTTTTCCATACAGGTTCAGCAACCGTGGCTACTGCTTCAATACAACAGTTCAGACATTGAAAGTATCGGTATTGACCGTGTGGAAAGCCTGCTCTCCACCAGCCCAGATTCCAACAATGGCGAAGACAGAGAAAAAATTGTTGCGGAAGAAATTGAAGACAGAAGCAATACCAATCTAACCATTACAAAGACCATTAACCGTTTAGGTACAGTCTTCTTCCTATTTGTCTTCAATATTGGGATTTCCATATTTGTATTCCTATTAACAGGAATCATGATTTTCTCGCAGGTACTTTTTATCATCTATGCTATGTTTCTGCCTGTGAGCTTTATTTTAAGCATGATTCCATCATTTGATGGTATGTCAAAACGAGCCATAACAAAGCTCTTTAATACCATTTTGACACGAGCTGGAATCACATTGATTATTACGACAGCATTTAGTATTTCAACCATGCTCTATACCTTATCGGCTGGTTATCCGTTCTTTTTGATTGCTTTTCTACAGATTGTGACCTTTGCAGGAATCTACTTCAAGCTGGGCGATTTAATGAGTATGTTTTCTCTACAGAGTAACGATTCTCAAAGTGTGGGAAGTCGTGTGATGAGAAAACCTCGTATGCTTATGCACGCTCACATGCACCGTCTACAGCGGAAACTTGGACGTTCCATGACTACTCTAGGGGCTGGGTCTGCCATTGTTACAGGTAAAAAAGGACAGTCGGGTTCGGGGAGTTCTGCAAGGACACAAGCAGATCACTCCCGACCAGACGGAAAGGAAAAATCAACACTTGGAAAACGTATCGGTCAAACCATCGGTACAGTAGCTGATACCAAAGACAGAATGGTAGACACTGCTAGTGGTTTGAAAGAACAGGTTAAAGATTTGCCGACCAATGCAAGATATGCAGTATATCAAGGAAAATCCAAAGTAAAAGAGAATGTCCGTGATTTAACCAGTAGTATTTCTCAAACCAAAGCGGACAGAGCCAGTGGACGCAAGGAACAGCAGGAACAAAGGCGAAAAACCATTGCGAAGCGTCGCTCTGAAATGGAACAGGTCAAACAGAAAAAACAGCCTGCTTCTTCTGTTCATGAAAGACCGACTACAAGACAAGAACAATATCATGATGAACAGACCTCAAAACAGTCTAATATTCAGACTTCATATAAGGAATCTCAACAAGCCAAACAAGAGCGTCCAGCAGTTAAGTCCGATTTTTCAAGTCCAAAAGTGGAACGCCAAGGCAATACCGTTCAAGAAAAAACCGTTCAAAAGCCAGCAACTTCAACCACTACAGCAGATAGAACTTCACAACGTCCAATCACAAAAGAACGTCCGTCTACTGTTCAAAGAGTACCACTACAAAATACAAGAAGTAGACCACCAATCAAAACCGCCACCATTAAGAAAGTCGGTAAGAAACCATGAAGTTGAAAACTTTAGTGATTGGTGGTTCTGGATTATTCTTGATGGTCTTCTCACTGCTTCTGTTTGTTGCCATTTTATTTTCAGATGAACAGGACAGCGGAATTTCCAATATTCATTATGGAGGTGTGAATGTTTCCGCAGAAGTGCTGGCTCATAAGCCTATGGTAGAAAAATATGCCAAAGAATATGGCGTTGAAGAATATGTCAACATACTTCTTGCGATTATACAGGTGGAATCGGGCGGTACTGCGGAAGATGTTATGCAGTCCTCGGAATCCCTCGGTCTTCCACCTAATTCATTGAGTACAGAAGAATCCATTAAGCAAGGTGTGAAGTATTTCAGTGAATTATTAGCCAGTAGCGAAAGGCTCAGTGTAGATTTAGAATCGGTTATCCAGTCCTACAATTATGGTGGTGGTTTCTTAGGGTATGTGGCTAATCGTGGAAATAAATATACCTTTGAACTGGCTCAAAGTTTCTCAAAAGAGTATTCAGGTGGCGAAAAAGTGTCTTACCCCAATCCCATAGCCATACCTATCAATGGGGGCTGGCGATACAACTATGGCAATATGTTTTATGTGCAACTGGTAACGCAGTATCTTGTCACAACAGAGTTTGATGATGATACGGTACAAGCCATCATGGACGAAGCACTGAAATATGAGGGCTGGCGATACGTTTACGGTGGAGCTTCCCCGACTACTTCTTTTGATTGTAGCGGACTGACACAATGGACGTATGGAAAAGCTGGAATTAACTTACCACGAACCGCACAACAGCAATATGATGTGACCCAGCATATCCCACTATCGGAAGCACAAGCTGGCGATTTGGTTTTCTTTCATTCTACCTATAACGCTGGCTCTTATATTACTCATGTTGGGATATACCTTGGCAATAACCGTATGTTTCATGCAGGCGACCCAATCGGTTATGCCGACTTAACAAGCCCCTACTGGCAACAGCATTTAGTGGGAGCAGGACGAATCAAACAATGAGAAAGGAAGATTTAATGATGAAATTTAGAAAAAATCAGAATAAAGAAAAACAGATACCAAAGGAAAAGAAACCTCGTGTCTACTATAAGGTCAATCCTCATAAAAAGGTTGTGATTGCCTTGTGGGTACTTTTAGGGCTTAGTTTCAGCTTTGCGATATTCAAGCACTTTACAGCTATAGATACTCATACTATTCACGAAACAACTATCATAGAAAAGGAATACGTTGATACTCATCATGTAGAAAATTTTGTAGAGAACTTTGCGAAAGTCTACTATTCATGGGAGCAATCCGATAAGTCCATTGATAATCGAATGGAAAGTCTAAAAGGCTATCTGACAGATGAACTTCAAGCTCTCAATGTTGATACAGTACGCAAAGATATTCCTGTATCGTCTTCTGTAAGAGGATTTCAGATATGGACGGTAGAGCCAACTGGCGACAATGAGTTTAATGTAACCTACAGTGTAGACCAGCTCATTACAGAGGGAGAAAATACAAAGACCGTCCACTCTGCTTATATAGTGAGTGTCTATGTAGATGGTTCTGGAAATATGGTACTGGTTAAGAATCCGACCATTACCAACATACCTAAGAAATCAAGTTATAAACCAAAAGCCATTGAAAGTGAGGGGACGGTTGATTCCATTACAACCAATGAAATCAATGAGTTTTTAACGACGTTCTTCAAGCTCTATCCTACAGCGACAGCCAGTGAACTTTCCTACTATGTGAATGACGGGATATTAAAACCAATCGGAAAAGAGTACATCTTTCAAGAACTGGTAAATCCTATTCACAATCGTAAGGATAATCAAGTCACGGTATCGCTGACAGTGGAGTATATCGACCAGCAGACCAAAGCAACGCAGGTATCTCAATTTGATTTGGTACTTGAAAAGAACGGGAGTAATTGGAAGATTATAGAATAACAAATATTGGTACATTATTACAGCTATTTTGTAATCACGTACTCTCTTTGATAAAAAATTGGAGATTCCTTTACAAATATGCTCTTACGTGCTATTATTTAAGTATCTATTTAAAAGGAGTTAATAAATATGCGGCAAGGTATTCTTAAATAAACTGTCAATTTGATAGTGGGAACAAATAATTGGATGTCCTTTTTTAGGAGGGCTTAGTTTTTTGTACCCAGTTTAAGAATACCTTTATCATGTGATTCTAAAGTATCCAGAGAATATCTGTATGCTTTGTATACCTATGGTTATGCATAAAAATCCCAGTGATAAAAGTATTTATCACTGGGATTTTTATGCCCTTTTGGGTTTTTGAATGGAGGAAAATCACATGAAAATTATTAATATTGGAGTTTTAGCTCATGTTGATGCAGGAAAAACTACCTTAACAGAAAGCTTATTATATAACAGTGGAGCGATTACAGAATTAGGAAGCGTGGACAAAGGTACAACGAGGACGGATAATACGCTTTTAGAACGTCAGAGAGGAATTACAATTCAGACAGGAATAACCTCTTTTCAGTGGGAAAATACGAAGGTGAACATCATAGACACGCCAGGACATATGGATTTCTTAGCAGAAGTATATCGTTCATTATCAGTTTTAGATGGGGCAATTCTACTGATTTCTGCAAAAGATGGCGTACAAGCACAAACTCGTATATTATTTCATGCACTTAGGAAAATGGGGATTCCCACAATCTTTTTTATCAATAAGATTGACCAAAATGGAATTGATTTATCAACGGTTTATCAGGATATTAAAGAGAAACTTTCTGCCGAAATTGTAATCAAACAGAAGGTAGAACTGTATCCTAATATGTGTGTGACGAACTTTACCGAATCTGAACAATGGGATACGGTAATAGAGGGAAACGATGACCTTTTAGAGAAATATATGTCCGGTAAATCATTAGAAGCATTGGAACTCGAACAAGAGGAAAGCATAAGATTTCAGAATTGTTCTCTGTTCCCTCTTTATCATGGAAGTGCAAAAAGTAATATAGGGATTGATAACCTTATAGAAGTTATTACTAATAAATTTTATTCATCAACACATCGAGGTCCGTCTGAACTTTGCGGAAATGTTTTCAAAATTGAATATACAAAAAAAAGACAACGTCTTGCATATATACGCCTTTATAGTGGAGTACTACATTTACGAGATTCGGTTAGAGTATCAGAAAAAGAAAAAATAAAAGTTACAGAAATGTATACTTCAATAAATGGTGAATTATGTAAGATTGATAGAGCTTATTCTGGAGAAATTGTTATTTTGCAAAATGAGTTTTTGAAGTTAAATAGTGTTCTTGGAGATACAAAACTATTGCCACAGAGAAAAAAGATTGAAAATCCGCACCCTCTACTACAAACAACTGTTGAACCGAGTAAACCTGAACAGAGAGAAATGTTGCTTGATGCCCTTTTGGAAATCTCAGATAGTGATCCGCTTCTACGATATTACGTGGATTCTACGACACATGAAATTATACTTTCTTTCTTAGGGAAAGTACAAATGGAAGTGATTAGTGCACTGTTGCAAGAAAAGTATCATGTGGAGATAGAACTAAAAGAGCCTACAGTCATTTATATGGAGAGACCGTTAAAAAATGCAGAATATACCATTCACATCGAAGTGCCGCCAAATCCTTTCTGGGCTTCCATTGGTTTATCTGTATCACCGCTTCCGTTGGGAAGCGGAATGCAGTATGAGAGCTCGGTTTCTCTTGGATACTTAAATCAATCATTTCAAAATGCAGTTATGGAAGGGATACGCTATGGTTGCGAACAAGGATTATATGGTTGGAATGTGACGGACTGTAAAATCTGTTTTAAGTATGGCTTATACTATA
>CALHBZ010000132.1 GCA_937930605.1 Streptococcus oralis | reverse complement strand
AAGTTTGAAAAAGATCATATGAAAATTGATGATTGTTTCGCAAGGGTGATGTATGTTAGACAATATCCTACCTTCTTGAATGACAAACTGATTAAGAATATCCTGGATACAGGAATTGAACTGGCTATCAGTCTGCATGCGAAGCCCTATGATACTGCAGATGCACTGAAGAAAATCAAGACAGTTAAGTCAAGTGTACGTAGGGAAATGATCAAAAGTCAGAAGGCTGCCGCAAAAGAAGGTTATGGAAGTGACCTGGCGGTTGGTGGGAAAGCTGTGGAGACATCTCGCGAAACAGAGAAATGGACTGAAGAACTCCAGGACAATGACCAAAAAATGTTTTCAGGTGTGATGACGATTTTCTTCATAGCTGACACTCTGGAAGAGTTGAATATCTACACAGAGCAGGTTCAACGATCTGTCCGTAAGAATACGGTAGAACTGGATAAGTGTTACTTGTACCAGGAAGAATCCTTGAATACCATTCTACCGATTGGAATTCCATTTATCAACGTAAAACGCCGTTTTATGAGAGATATGACTACCAGTAACTTGGCCACACAAGTCCCATTTACCAACGTAGATCTTCGATCTAACAGTCCACGTGCAATTTATTATGGCCAGAATCAGCTATCAAAGAACGCTATCACAGTTGACCGTAAGAAAGACTTGAATACAGGTTCAGGTTGTATCTTTGGGACTTCAGGATCAGGAAAATCTGTTCTTGCTAAAGGAGGAGAGATTATTCCTACGACTCTACGTTATCCTGAAGATAATATTATTATCGTCGATCCTGAAGATGAGTACACTGGTATTGGTCGAGAATTGGGTGCAGAAATTATCACAATCGCTCCTGGATCGCAACATCACTTTAATTTGTTGGATCTACCTGATAAGGACAAATTACAGGCAGAAGATAGTGACCCGATTGGCCAAAAATCAAACCTCTTATCAACCTTGTTTGAGAATATATTCTCTGAGGTATCAGACGATGAATTTGCGATGATTGACCGTGTAACGAGAAAGACCTATGAGGAATTTGAAAAACCAACATTTAAGGATTGGCAAGCAGTTTTAGAACGTCAACCTGAAGCCGTAGCTAAGGATCTGGCGCTGAAGGCAGAACCTTATACTATCGGTTCAAATGATATCTTTGCTCATCCTACAAATGTCAATATGAATAGTCGCTTTATTATCTTCAATCTCAAGCAGTTGAGTGGTAAATTGAAGCCATTTGCTCTCCTGGTGATTCAGGACTTCATCTGGAATCAGGTAGTCAATAACCAAGGTAGATCCATTACATGGTTGTACTTTGATGAGTTGCAGCTATACTTCAAAAATAAACTGCAAGCAACCTTCTTTACAGAACTATACTCACGTATTCGTAAGTACGGGGCTATTCCAACAGGGATTACACAGAATCCAGAGACTGTTTTATCTACAGAGGAAGGTAGAAAGCTAGTCGCAAACTGTGAGTTTCTAGCCCTCCTGAAGCTGAAGCGGACAGACTTAGAAGCCCTGGAGCAGGTAATCCCTCTTACGCCTTCGTTGGAGCGATTTGTCTTGCGACCAAAAGCAAAAGGTACGGGTTTGATTGTGGCTGGAGATACAATTGTTCCATTTGAAAACCCTATTCCTAAAGATACTAAACTCTATCAATTGGTTGCGACAGATAGTTAAAAAATAGAAAGAGAGGTGATATCTTTTGTTTGAAAGTGATCCTAAACAATTAAAACAGGAGCGCAAGAGGAGAATCAAAGAAGGATCATACCTCAATAATAAAAAAGCTCCTAAAGAAGCACGTTTAGACTCAAGAGTTGCATTTAAAGAAGCTAAGAAGAATTATCGCTTAGCGAACAAAGATTATAAATTACACAAAGGACCTCAAGCAACAGCTAGAGGTCTTTTCTTTAAGCAACAACGTGATCGAGCAAAGTTGGAAAAACAAATTGCCACAACGCTCTATAAACGAGCTAAAAAGGCAGATGATAGTTATATTCCTAACCGCCTGAAGAAACGTGCAAAACAAAGTGCCCGAATGAAAGCGAGACACGACGTTGAGAAGACAGTCAGAGATAATGAGATTCTTGGAGACTGGGTTCAGGCTAGGCAAAATATTCGTCAATTTAAGTACCAGGTAAACACCTCTAAAAGAGCGTTAAATGCTGTAGGAAAATTATCCAAGTATTCAATCAAGCACAGCTATGGACAGCTCAATAAAAGCTATAATTTCATCAGAGGGCGAGGGTATACTCGAACACCAAAAGAGTTCTCCTGGGAAGGAAAACTCAGCAAAAAAATGAAACATGCCAAAAAGCGACTGGGACGTTCAAAGTTTGGGAAGGCATCAAAACGTACAGGAAAAGTCTTAAAGTTTTCGTCAAAAATACTACGTTCGATTTTAACAAATCCTTTAGCTGTCAAGTCCTATTTCTTAATGTTTATCATCTTTGCAGTATTTGGGATATTTATGTCTGTTTTTGGAGGGAGTGGTCCAGTCCAACAAAATGAATTTGACTTGAACAAATCCTGGCTTCAAATCAGTAAACGTGATAGAGAGAAGTCAAATGATAAGGTTGACTATTGGACGAACATCGATGATATGCTCTTTTTCATGAACTTTCGCTACGGTAGTGATTGGAAGCCAGAGAGTTCCTGGAAAGATGGAACAGGTGGTGAATGGGCTGGGACATTAGGTTTTAATCACTATTCTGATGCCTTGAATGATCTTTGGAATCATTTGAATGATGACCCTCACAATTTGAAGAAGATGGCTGACTTATATGGCCCCTCGTCAGATCTCAAGTGGACTAAGTTGAGTGATAGCGAGTTAGAAGAGTATAAAGAGCTAGAGGAGTTGACTAAAGAAGTTGGTCGATACCCCTCTTATCAAGAACTAGCTAATCCATTTTACCAGGAAGACGATCCTTCTTATCAAGCTCCTCTAGTTATCCTGAAGAGATTTGGTTATACCTCTAAGAGTGAAATTTATGAAAAAACACAACTAAAAGCTTCAACAGGACAAGCTCTAAGAGCTCCTATTGACGGTCAAGTCAGTGTGACAGATGATATGACTGTATCCATCAAAACAGATAAAGCCATCTTTACTTATGAAGAGGTAGGAAATATCCGTGTTTCTGACGGTGATCAGGTCAAAGCTGGAGATGAGGTTGGGAAGGTAACGGCAAATGGTTACCAGATCATTCAGTATCAAAAATTGGAGGAAAAAGCGACAAAGGATAAGAAAGAAAAGTGGACATCAGTTAATCCAGGCTTTTACTTTCAATCTGTCACGTACAATCAGACAACCTCAGTCATTACCACACTTAATGGCGATTTGGGGCAAAAATCACGAGCGATAAAAGATTACTTGAAGCAAAAGGTACCAGGGCTGACAGATAATGGTTTGGCAGCCATGCTTGGGAACTTTGCAACTGAAAGTAATATCAATCCTAAACGTGCTGAAGGAGACTATCTTAGCCCACCAGTAGGGGCTGATTCTTCTTCATGGGATGATGAGTCATGGTTAGCTATAGGAGGACCAGCGATTTATAACGGAAGATACCCAAATATTCTTCGACGAGGTTTAGGATTGGGACAGTGGACAGATACAGCGGATGGCTCCACGAGACATACTCTATTATTAAACTATGCAAAATCTAAGAATAAGAAGTGGTATGATTTGGAACTGCAACTGGATTTTATGTTGGAGGGGGATACTCCTTACTATATCACAGGACTAACTTCAATTCTAACTAGTACAGAGGATGTAGAGACGCTTACAGAGCGTTTCCTGGTTAATTGGGAAGGAAACTCTGGAGATAAGGTCTTAGAGCGCCAGAATAATGCTAAGCAGATCCACGCTTTTCTTACTCAACAAGTTCGAGGAGGTGGAGCGTTAGCATCTTCCTGGAATTTCCCTGCCGAGTATCAGTCAAAAGTGGAGCACCCTCCTACACAAGCTTCTATGACTACACAACAAGGAAGCGGCTACCCAGTTGGTCAATGTACTTGGTATGCGTATAATCGTTTAGTTGAACTAGGAACGATTACAGACTTATCAGGGTCCTATGGTTACCTTGGAAATGGTCAGGATTGGGTAACAAGCCTAGTCGCAAAAGGATGGAAGTACAGTACGTCACCAACGAGAGGGGCTGTTGTATCAATTCTAGGTGGATTTGGTGGGACACCAGGTGGATACGGTCATGTTGCGATTGTGGAAGCTGTGAACCTAGACGGTTCATTCCTAGTTTCGGAATGTAATGTCCAAGGTGTACAGGATAAGGTCCATTTTCGTGTTCTCTATCCAGCTGACTACTATACATTTGCGACACCGAATTAAAAAAGAAAGAAGGTAAATCATGAAAATGATAGATATGGAGAAATTGAAACTCCTGAAAGTAGGAGGAATCCTTATAGGAGTTGTGCTAGTTCTAGGATTCGTATTCTGGATTGGAGCAGCAACCTCATCACAAAAGAAAGCTAAACAGGAAGCTGAAACTACGCAACAAGAAACCAAAGCAGAGGGAAGCGAACTAACGCAAGAATATGTAAAGGAATTCTTGACGGCTTACTTCAATAAGCAGGATCTGGGAGAAAATAGAAATCGCTATTTGCCCTATATGACAGAAGCTGCTTACAATCAGGAAGTGAACTCTGAAGAAGAACCAACGGTACAAACCTATAAGGGCTATGTAGTGGATACACAGATGAAGTCTTCTACCATCTACATCGATCAAGAAAACCATGTTGCCCTAGCTCAAGTGAGATACACTCAGACACAGTTACAGAAGAAGTATGATTATACTAACGCCCAAACAAACGTAGGATCTTCAAGAACCATACGGATTCGCTTCAGCAAGCAAGATGGGAAATACCTGGTAAATCATATTGACCCCATTTTGATTGTGGACAGCTTGAACACCAGCGAAAAGGCGAGTATTCCATCGTTAAACAAACCAATCACTAACCAAACACAAAGTACAGAAGGGAAAAAGGAACAATGACAAAATTAGAAACTTTGGAAAAACAAAAACAGAAAGCGGAAGACCGCTTAGCTGACTATATGGCCAAGGCCAAGAAGGAAGAAGAGAAACTGCAGCAGCTAGAAACTCAAATCATTCTGGCCAAACATGAGGAACGGTCAAACTACTTGGCCGAACATAATTTAACCTGGGCTGATATTGAAACAGCTCTTGCTGAAGGAAAATTGAAAGGAGCTGAAAAACATGTACCGTTTAACCAATCTGACACAAAACACGACCACAACGTATAAGAATCGAGACCTTGTGTATCAAGCCCTGGAGCGAGAAAATGCCAAGGTTAAGCATGAGGGGGCAGAGGCCGTTTTATTGGTAGAGGAACTGGATAAAAAGAATGTAGTGATCTACCAAGAAGATGTCTATTTGCCGTTTGAGGGAATTGTGGATAGCCTCTTCCTGAAGCCTGGTACGTTGAATCACCAGGAGGCCCCAGCAAAAGAAGCAAAAAACTCTTTCTTTAAGCGCCAGCCTGAAACAAAACATGTAGAGAAGACTCCTGAAGAGAAAGCTAAAGCCACTTCCTTGAAACATGAAACTCCCAAACCTCGAACCTCTTCTAAACGCTCTTTTTGGGTGTATTTAGGAAGAGTTCTGGTGTTGTTTGGTCTAGTAGGAAGTCTGACACTTGCTGGCTTATCCCTTACGCTAGTTTACCATCAAGAAAAGCAACTCTCGGCCTTGTCCAAGGAACTTTCAAATCTAAAAACTATTCAGTCAAAAACAGGAGAACTAGATGCCTTTTCACGTTACTTTTTGCCAGCCCTTTACTCTGATAAAGGGAAAATGACTGATTTCGTAGCTCCTCAATTAACGATAGATAGACAAGCAGGTCAACTGCAGTCTGTGATTTTGGAATCTAGCTTGATTGTTGATGAAACAACTTATCAGCTAACCTATGTAGTGGCCGTGAAAGACGGTGAGAATAGAAGTCAGAAACGCTTGGTAGTTACTGTGAAGGAAGAACCTTCAGCACCTTACGGATTCCAGGTTATTGCTAAGCCAGAACTATCCAATTATCCAAAATAAAGGAGGTCTTACATGGATCAAGAAAAAGTCAGTCATTCTCTGGCTTTAAAAGGAAAAGTTACTCTGGAGATGACGATACAAGCTCTGTATGCCCTCGCAAAAGCCCATTATGACAAGAAACAACATAAGGCGGCAAATCGAACTTTTGAAGGGGAGACGCTATTCAATGACTTTATGGCCACAAAATCAAAAAAAGATGTCGAGAAGTTATTAAATAGTGAAGTTCACTTGGCTAAGTTGAAGCATTACCTGGAGGAGTATAAGGTAGGTTTTACTTATCATCAAAAAGATGGTACAAACTATCTCTTCTTTGAAACAAAAAATCGCACCTTGGTAGAAAAGGCTCTCAAAGAGATGTTGGCAGATATCACGAAAAGCCCAGAAAAATTGGAAGAGTTTGCGAAAAAGGTGCTGAAGAAACCACATGAAATGACTCCTGAAGATAAAATCAATTACTATAAGACAAATAAGGTCTATAAAGGAACGATGCCAGTAGTTACGAAGGAGATTGGGAAGGAGAAGACACGATGATTAGAAAACCTATATGGCCCTACCTGGTGGTGGGGCTATTTTCATTTGTTATTTTCCAGTCCTTTTACCATTACTACCAACTTTCGACTGCAGCAGTGCCTTTCATGGGAATGTTGCGGCTTCGTTGGTTGATAGAACACTGGGAACGCTTCTCTTTTGGTGTTTTCTTTGATTCAGGAGCCTTATATGCAGGGTTGATCGGATTCGGCCTCCCACTGCTTGTCTATGCTTCTATGGATAAGAATTTATATCGTCAGGGAGAAGAGCAAGGTAGTGCTCGTTTTGCGACTTTGAAGGAAATGAGACGGTTTGAAGACGTTGATTTTGAGAAGAATATGATTTTTTCAAAACAAGTTAAAATGGGCTTATTTAACTTTCGCTTAGCCTACAATGTTCAGCTCAATAAAAATGTGATTGTCATTGGTCTTCCAGGAGATGGTAAAACCTTTACTTTTGTATTGCCAAATTTAATGCAGATGAACTCAAACTTTGTTGTGACGGATCCTAAAGGAAACCTGGTACACGAAGTTGGGAAGATGCTTGAGAAAACTGGCTATGCCGTTAAAATCTTTGATTTGATTCGGCTCAAGAATTCAGATCGGTTTAATCCTTTTCATTACATGAAGTCTGAGCTAGATATTGATCGTATTTCTGAAGCAATTACTGAGGGAACAAAGAAGAGTGAGCATACTGGAGAAGACTTCTGGGTTCAAGCAGAGTTGATGCTGCAACGTGCATTGATTGGTTATCTCTATTTTGACTCTAAGGATCCTGAAACTGGAGTCCAGTTATATATGCCAAACCTAGGCCACGTTGCGGATCTATTAAGAAATATGTATCGAGAGGATCCAGATGTACCAAGCCCTGTCGAGCAGATGTTTGAAGAACTGAACGAACATCAACCTAACAACTATGCTTATAAACAGTGGAAATTATTCCAAAATTTCAGAGGCGAGACAAGAAACAGTGTGGTAGCGATTTTGTCTTCTCGTTATTCTATCTTCGACCACGAAGATGTCCGAAACTTGATTAGTGAGGATACCATGGAAATGGATACCTGGAATACGAAAAAGACAGCTGTTTTTATTGCTATTCCTGAAACCAATAACGCCTTTAATTTTCTTTCCTCAATCTTGTTTGCGATTGGTTTTGAGGTTCTTACACATAAGGCTGATGATATCTTGCAAGGGAAAGTACCTGGCTACAGTAGAAAAAATCTTCTCCACATTCAATTTATCTTCGATGAGTTTGCAC
>CALHBZ010000131.1 GCA_937930605.1 Streptococcus oralis | reverse complement strand
CCAGATGAACTCATTACCCAACTCTTTAGCCAATTCTGTTTAGGAAAATAAGAAAAATCCATGATCGTTCATACGGTCATGGATTTTATTGTCTTTATTAGTAATCTGGTCTTAAGACACCTGTTACAGTTGCCTTTGTCGCTTCGTAGTCGCCATCTACTACAACTTTGATAATACGTTTGGCATCTTCCTCTGGTGCTGGAACTAGAGGTAGACGAGTTGGTCCAGCCGCAAATCCCATGTAGTTCAGAACTGCCTTAACTGGTGCAGGGCTTGGATAAGAGAAGAGAGCATTGACCTTAGGGATAAACTTACGCTGAATTGCTGCAGCTTTCTTCATATCACTCTCGGCAATGGCAGTAAACATCTCGTACATTTCATCCCCATTTGTATGAGAGGCAACAGAAATAACTCCATCAGCACCAAGGTTCATGGCATGGAAAGCATCTCCATCTTCACCTGTATAAATCAAGAACTCTTCTGGTTTGTGTTCAATCAAATAAGCCATATTGGCCAAGCTAGTGCATTCTTTGACACCGATGATATTAGGATGGTCAGCTAGGCGAAGCATGGTTTCTGGAGTCAATTCGACAACCACACGCCCTGGAATGTTATAGATAATAATTGGTAGGTCAGAAGCATCTGCAATCGCCTTAAAGTGCTGATACATTCCTTCTTGAGAAGGTTTGTTATAGTAAGGAACAATAGCAAGTCCAGCTGCAAAACCACCAAATTCTGCTACTTCTTTGACAAATTCGATTGAATCTCGTGTATCATTAGTACCTACACCTGCAATCAAAGGAACACGTCCATTAACAACCTTTTGAACTGCCGCAAAGAGTTCCAACTCTTCATCGTGAGTCAAGGTTGGACTCTCAGCAGTCGTTCCGGCTAGAAGAATTCCATCTGTATGATGGGCCAATAAATGCTCTATAAGGGCTGGAATAGCATCAAAGTTGATGGAGCCATCTTCATGGAAAGGAGTGATGAAGGCAGTAATGATTTTACATTCTTTTAGATCTTGGTAAGACATGAGAAACACCTCTCTATTTCAAAGAAGGAGTTCATTCGAACTCCTAAACCATTATTTCAATTCAAATTTCAGCTCAGCTGTTGGACGGACTAAACCACGCTCATGAAGCGTTTCTGCAATCTGTACAGAGTTCCAAGCGGCACCTTTAAGAAGGTTATCTGAAACAACCCACATGTGAATTCCTTTTTCAGCATCCAAGTCCTTACGGATACGACCAACAAAGGTATCACGTGAACCTACTGCATTGATGGCTTGCGGATAAATTTGATGTGCCACATCATCCTCTAGAACTGCACCTGGGAAGGCTGCAATGGCTGCTTTCACTTCTTCGATTGGAGCCACTTCTTTAGTTTCGATGTAAACAGACTCAGAGTGAGCTGATAAGACTGGAATACGCACACAGGTTGCAGAAACTGCGATGCTATCATCTTCCATGATTTTTTTAGTTTCCTTGGTCATCTTCATCTCTTCGTAAGTGTAATCATTGTCCGTGAAGACATCGATTTGTGGAAGAGCGTTAAAGGCGATAGGATAGTGTTTTTTGTCACCACCTGAAGGCAAGATCTCCGCATGCAAATCACGTGGGTTCACACCATCATTCAAGACTTCACGAAGTTCCCGTTGTGTTTCAAGAATCGCTCCCATACCAGCACCTGAAACAGCTTGGTAAGTTGAAACGATGATACGGTCTAAGCCCCATTTTTGACGAACTGGCTCAAGCGCTACCATCATTTGGATTGTTGAACAATTCGGACAGGCAATAATCCCATTGTGGGCATCAAGTGCATGAGCATTTACTTCTGGGACCACCAAGGGTACATCTGGATTTTGGCGGAAATAAGATGTATTATCCACTACTACCGCACCAGCTTTAACGGCGTACGGTGCATACTTAGCAGATGTCGAACCTCCTGCTGAGAAGAGAGCAATATCAACACCTTCAAAGGCTGTCTCAGTCGTTTCCTCAATCGTAATATCTTGATCTTTAAATTTCAAAGTCTTACCTGCTGAACGTGCAGAAGCAAGGTAACGAATTTTTTCGATAGGAAGTGTTGATTCTTCCAACATTTTTATCATCTGAGCTCCGACAGCACCTGTCGCGCCGACTACAGCAACTGTATATCCCATAAATAACCTCTTTCGGAATTTTCTAAAAATTTCTATAATAGAAGTATTATACTACTTTTTCTAAAAATTGAAAAGTATTTTGGGCTCTATTTTCTGAAAATTAAAAATCCCTAGCCATTGACTAGGGACTAAGAGGCATCTTCATGTGATGAGCAGGTTCACACAACTCATCAAGGTCCGCTCCTGCGTTATGACCTCCTTATGCTCAATAGTAGTCCGAAGACTACCTATCGACTCATCGCACCTACTATTCTACTAAAGAGAGTCACTTTTGTCAACAGCCAAAACTCCTTGGCTTCATTTACATAGGTCTATAAGAAAAACCTTGGTTGCCCAAGGTTTTTCTGTCTATTTAATGCTAATTGCCGGGATTGAACCGGCGACCTCATCCTTACCATGGATGCGCTCTGCCAACTGAGCTAAATCAGCTTACCTAAAAAGTATACTATAGTTCTATGTTCTTGTCAAGCGCTCTCTTTTAATTTTATGGAATGAAAAAAGCTAGATTTAGTAAGAATCTAGCTTATAAACTTCTTATTTTGTGAGGTCGATTCGCTGTCCCAGTTTTCCGATTAGGATTGCACCTACGATAAGTGATGCAAACTCTCCAACTCCTGTAGAGAACCAAGTGAAGAAGAATGGAGCTTCAGCAACGATATGAAGTTCTGCTGCAATGGTAATCATTGAAATAGAGAAGAGGATTGAAAAGAAAAAATGATCTTTTCGAATCAAACCATTGAACAAATAGTCTTTCTTGTACTTGCTAAAGAGCCAAACACCCAGACTAAGGAAAACTAGAGTAGAACCTCCTCCGACAAAGACATCTATTAGACCAAAGCTAAAGAAATTAGCAATCATACAACCAATCGTCACACCGATGATATATTTAGGATTGTAAAAGGCTAGAAAATTCATCATCTCAGAAATACGGAACTGGTAAGCACCGTAGCTAATAGCATTTAGTGGTGGGGTAATGGTCAAAACCACATAGATAGCAGCAACAATAGCAATATCTGCCATGTCACGAACAGTTAAATTTTTCATGTTCTCTCCTTTGGCGGTTTCCCGCGTAAAATATGCTTGGTGAAAGAAGCTAAGCACCAAGGGTTGAGTGAATCAACCTTACCAGTATAGCACAATATATGACTTTATGCTATACTAAAATCATGAAAAATCAAATAAAAGCTTTCTTTGATAACGAGATTCTCTCCTACTTATTTTTTGGTGGTGCTACTACTCTGGTCTCAATTTTATCACGTTTAGCTATCTACCGTATCAGCCATCAAGAAATCCTAGCAACCATACTCGCAAATATTATTGCTATTCTTTTTGCCTTTATCACTAATGATGCATTTGTTTTTAAACAAGAGAGAAAAAATTGGACAATCCGTCTGGCTAAATTTTTCTTAGCACGGCTCTCTACTCTTGGTTTAGACGTTCTTTTAACTTATATCTTTGTTACATCTTATCCTAATATCATCGGTCAGTTTGTTGAACAAAATATAGATAGAGTTAATACTATCGAGACCATACTAGCACAGATATTGATCATCATTTTAAACTATATTCTCAGTAAAATCTATATTTTTAAAAAGGACAATTCATCTCAAAAGCATTAAACTTGCAATTCGTTCGATTTTAGGGTATAATAAGAATAAAATTTTGGAAAGGAATTTATGAAAATGTTAAAGGAACTTAAAGAATTTTTGCTTCGTGGCAATGTCGTTGACCTTGCTGTCGGTGTAATCATTGCCTCTGCTTTTGGTGCTATCG
>CALHBZ010000130.1 GCA_937930605.1 Streptococcus oralis | reverse complement strand
CTTGGAAGAGTTTCGCTGATACACCCGCACTCAAGTAGATGTATGGCAAGTTAGTCGCTTCATCTTGAGCTTTGAAGAAGGCTGCTGCTTCTTCACGAGTATGAACGATTTCACCATCGCCAAAACCTTCAACGTATTTGACGTTGACTGGAACTTCAACTTTCAAGACATCGATGTTAAAGCGTGGGTCTGAGAAGACTTTCATCGCACCGATAACCTTGTGTGGTTTTACTTTGGCGTATTCTGCAGAGCCAGCATCAGCAATCTTTTCATCGTAAGCCAAGATTTCAAGGAAGAAGGGAATGTCTTCCGCCACACACTCAGAACCGATACGTTCGATGTAAGCTTGCTTTTCTTGATTGAGCTCGTCAGCGCTGTCTACATCGTAGTAAAGCAAGAACTTAACAGCATCTGCACCTTGTTCCTTGATGCGTTTTGTAGACCAAACATCCAAGCAATCAGGCAAGCGTTTAGTGCTAGTTGTATCGTAGCCAGTTTTTTCATAGGCAAGGAGAAGACCAGCATTTGGATCAAGCACTTTTGTAGCTGGAAGACCATACTCGGGGTCGAGAAGCATAGATGAGGCGTATTTTGTCAATTCATCAGCTACCAAGACTTTCAATTCTTCCATTTGAGCGACTGTTGGCTCTTCTGTTTGGTATTGAGCCATAAGGCGTTTTAAAGCACCACGTTGGTCAAAGGCAAGAGCTGAGATGATGCCGTTCTCGTCAGAGAGTTTTTCTAAGCGTGCACGTTTTTGTTCTGTTAAAACCATTTTATACCTCTTTTACTATTAATTGATCATATAGATCTTGATAGTTGGCCATATTGACATGACCTGTCATCTTTTCTTGGGCATTGAGCATACCAAGGACATTGGCCTTGATGAGGAGTTCTTGATCAGATTCCTTATGAAGAAGTCCTGATGAAATCCCTGCAACAGTAGAATCTCCAGATCCAACTGGATTAACTACTTGAATTCTCGGAATATCTACCTTATAGAAAGTATCACCATGTTTTGCAAAAGCACCATTTGCACCAAGTGAAACGATAATCCACTCAATCCCTGCAAATAGAGGCTCTTGAAGAACTTCTTTTAATTCATTCAAATCCTCAGAAACTTCTTTTCCAAGAAGCTGAGATAATTCTTCGTTATTCGGTTTGATAACTGTTGGTTTGTGTGGTGATTCAAGAACAGCCTGAAGAGCTGCACCCGAGCAGTCCAGAACAACTGGTTTCTCTGCTTTATTAGCAAGCTCTACCAAGTTCGCATAATAGTCAACTGGAAGACCTGTTGGCAGACTACCGGAGATGGCTACTACTTCTACAGTGTCAAGAAGATTCTCGAAATGAATCAAGAAATCTTGCCCTTCTTGTTCCAAAACTTCTGGTCCTTTTTCAAGGATTTCTGTTTGGTTGTCTCCGTGGAGAATAGCGATACAGTTACGAGTCTCTCCTTGAATGAAGAAGAAACGTTTACTCACTTTATCGTCAATATTTTCTACTAGATAGTCACCAAGTTTACCACCGACTAAACCAGTAGCAAGAACAGAATCACCAAACTCTGAAAGAACTCGCGTAACATTGAGCCCTTTACCACCAGCTGTCTTGGTCACATCCACCACACGGTTGACAGTATCAATTTTCAATTCATCCAAAGGATAAGAAATAT
>CALHBZ010000129.1 GCA_937930605.1 Streptococcus oralis | reverse complement strand
AAAGGAGGAATCTATGAACGCGATTCAAGAATCATTTACGGAACAATTATTTGCCAACTATGAAGCAAATGTAAAATACCAAGCGATTGAAAACGCTGCTAGCCACAACGGAATTTTTGCAGCCCTAGAACGTCGTCAAAGCCATGCAGACAATACACCTGTTTTCTCATTGGATTTGACCAAGGACAAGGTTACTAACCAGAAGGCTTCTGGTCGTTGCTGGATGTTTGCAGCTCTCAACACCTTTCGTCACAAACTCATCTCGCAATACAAGCTCGAAAACTTTGAACTGTCTCAGGCCCACACCTTCTTCTGGGACAAGTATGAAAAATCCAACTGGTTCTTGGAGCAAGTCATTGCGACTGCAGACCAAGAATTGACGAGCCGCAAGGTTAGCTTCCTACTCCAAACCCCTCAACAAGACGGTGGTCAATGGGATATGGTCGTTGCCCTCTTTGAGAAATACGGTGTCGTTCCCAAGTCAGTTTATCCTGAGTCTGTTTCATCTAGCAATAGTCGTGAGCTCAATGCCATCCTTAACAAATTACTTCGTCAAGATGCCCAAATCTTGCGTGACTTGATCACTTCTGGTGCAGACCAAGCGACTGTTCAAGCTAAGAAAGAAGACCTCTTGCAAGAAATCTTTAACTTCCTTGCTATGTCACTAGGACTTCCACCGCGTAAGTTTGACTTTGCTTATCGCGATAAGGATGATAACTACCAAAGCGAAAAGGGTATCACGCCACAAGAGTTTTACAAGAAATACGTCAATCTTCCTCTGGAGGATTATGTTTCTGTTATCAATGCTCCAACTGCTGACAAGCCTTACGGCAAATCTTACACAGTTGAGATGTTGGGAAATGTGGTTGGTAGCCGTGCAGTTCGCTACATCAACGTTCCAATGGAGCGCTTGAAAGAATTGGCGATTGCCCAAATGCAAATAGGTGAAACTGTTTGGTTTGGTTCAGATGTCGGCCAGCTCAGCAACCGTAAAGCTGGAATCCTTGCGACTGATGTTTATGACTTCGAATCAAGCATGGATATTCAACTCACTCAAGACAAGGCTGGACGTTTGGACTACAGCGAAAGCTTGATGACCCACGCCATGGTCTTGACAGGTGTGGATTTGGATGAAAATGGTAAATCAACCAAGTGGAAGGTTGAAAACTCATGGGGAGACAAGGTCGGTACAGATGGTTACTTCGTTGCCTCAGACGCTTGGATGGACGAATACACCTACCAAATCGTTGTTCGCAAAGAATTGCTGACAGCAGAAGAACAAGCTGCTTATGAAGCAGAACCAATCGTACTTGCACCATGGGACCCAATGGGAGCCTTGGCAGAATAAAGTCTAAAGAAAAGAGGTTAGGGAAATCCTAGCTTCTTTTTTAAGTCCTTCTTAAAGTTGCGATAGATGATGCTGCTAAGGGAGTTCGTCTTAGTTTGAGTCTTTAAGTGACAGAGAAAAAGATATGTGTTACTATAGTAGTACAAAAGGATATCGGAGTAGAAATGAAGTATTTAAACAGTCAAGACATCAAGGATCGTCAACGAAACATTAGCGACATAAAACCCTACAAAACAACCAAGGAAATCGTTGTTTCAAATATCTTTACCTTCTTTAATGCCATGAACTTGGCTCTAGCAGTTTTAGTAGCCACAACCTTGCGATTTGAGAATATGCTCTTTTTAGGTGTGATTGCTATCAATACAGCCATTGGGATTTTCCAGGAAGTGCGCTCTAAGAATGCCTTAGAAAAGCTAAGTTTGCTTGGTAAGAGTAAGTACAGGGTCAATCGAGATGGTCAAACGATTGAGATTGATCCAGAGGACATTGTTCTAGGCGAGTACTTGCATCTCAATCTGGGAGATCAGGTTCCTGTAGATGCAGAAGTGCTTGAAGGGAATATTGAAGTTGATGAGTCCTTGCTGACTGGCGAGAGTGATTCGGTCTTTAAAACAGTTGGTGACAAGCTGATGAGCGGAAGCAATGTCGTCAGCGGCACTTGTCTCGTCAGAGCAACGGCTGTGGGTCCCGATAGCTACATCAACAAACTTGCAAAATCCAGCAAGGAATTCAAAAAATACCCTTCTCAACTGCGCGATTACATGGATAAGATTTTAAAAATCGTCTCTATCTTGCTGGTGCCAGTTGCCATTCTGCTCTATGTCAGAGGTTTTAGTCTAGGGCGGACTTATGTTGAGATTGTCTTGGGAAGTTCTGGTGCCTTGGTCGGCATGATTCCAGAGGGATTGATTCTCCTGGTTAGCGTATCCCTAGCGGTAGCAGCCATGAAACTGGCTAAAAAGAAAGTCTTGGTGCAGGAACTATATTGTGTGGAGACCTTGGCGCGTGTAGATGTTCTTTGTTTTGATAAGACAGGAACCATCACGACGGGGAATATGAAGATCCAAGAAATGGATGAGAAGTTAGCAGAGAAACTGTCCTCTTATCTAGCTTATTTTGAGGATGAAAATGCAACTTCACGAGCTCTGAAGACTTACTTAACCTGTGAGAAAAAGTGGGACGTTCAAGAGGTAGGTGCCTTTTCAAGCAAAAACAAGTATTCCTTTGTCCAAGTAAAAGACAGTGGGACATACTTTTTCGGAGCCTATGAGTTTCTAGGCTTTGCCCAAGCGATGGATCCTTACTATGAACATCTAAAACAGCAAGGTTTTCGAATCTTATCGCTTGCTCATAGCAAGGACCAGATTACAAACCCAGCCAATATGGAACTATTAGGGCATGTCGTTCTGTCAGATGAGATCAAGGATAATACCAAGGAAACCTTTGATTATTTCGAGTCACAAGGTGTTGAAGTGAAGATTATCAGTGGGGATAATCATGTGGCTGTATATGGGGTGGCTCGTAAAGCAGGATTTAAAGAATCAGCACGGGCGATTGATATGACCAAGGTGGGTGATGAGAACTTTGAAAGAGTGGTCTTGGAGAACGATATCTTTGGTCGCGTGACACCTGAGCAGAAAGAAAGGATGGTGACCGTTTTGCAAAATGCTGGCAAAACAGTTGCTATGAGTGGTGACGGGGTCAACGATGTTCTGGCTCTCAAGAAAGCAGATATTAGTTTTGCTATGAATGGTGCTACTAGTGCAGCCAAAAGCGTCTCCAACATTGTTTTTCTCACAGATGACTTTGCAGTATTCTATGATATCTTGATGGAAGGCCGCCGTGTCATCAATAACATCCAAAAGGTCGCCTCTCTCTTTCTAACAAAGACTTTCTTCTCCATTGTATTTGCGATTTTAAGTGTGATATTTGGTTTGGAATTTGCCTTTATCCCCATTCAGTTTACAATCATTTCAGCCATTACGATTGGGATTCCATCCTTCTTCCTAAC
>CALHBZ010000128.1 GCA_937930605.1 Streptococcus oralis | reverse complement strand
ATAAGAGAGTTTGAAGATGATGATTTGGTTAGTCCTAGAACCAATCAACTCATGTATATCGGCTTGACAGGTTTTATGTCTATTATCTGTTTGTATAGAGGTATAACAGCAGGAGAATTCTATCAACAATTAATTGCCTATATTGGCGCTATTCTCTGCTTGATCATCATGCTTCTGCTCATTTGGGGCATGAAGTATTATAAAAAGTAGCTTGCCTTCCTCTTCTGACAGAATCTTTTATTAGAAGGCTCTATTAAACTGTCCGTGAAATAAGTGAATGGAGGTATTTAATATGAAATATAGATTATTTCTTGTTATTTTCTTGAGTAGTATTTTGGATATTCTTTTAGGAACATTTTTACAAATCTCTAATGTATCGATTGGGTGGCTTGTTCTCTACAGTGCCTTGTTTGAAGCAGGAGTTTTTCTTCTTACCAATAAAGGGTTGACGGTACAAATCAAGGAGGCAGACATTCAAAACCGTTTTAAATTTATTTTTGGAAAAACGATATGGTTTCAAATTCTTTTGCTTATCTTTGTGATGGCCAAACTTTATCTTGGTTTGGATGCGAAGTTGATTTTATTTTACGGGCATATTTTCATTATCTTTAATGCCTTAATATATCTATTATCTAGTAGTCGGGTTAGTCTTAAAAAGAGCAAACCGTCCTCTTAATCTTGCAGCAGTAGAGCCCGGCAAGGGGAGGTATTAGGCTAGTCGTTGTCTTGTAAATAGTAGGGGGATTTCTATGAAAAAACACTCTATTCTTTTCAAAACGAGTGCAATTCTTTCTTATTTGTTTTTGTTTTTTGGATTGTTTTGGACAACCCAATTTTGGAGCAATTATTGGGAGTTCTCGTCTTGGGTAGGAAATATTATCTGGATCCGAAACATCATCAGTGTTCTCTTTATCAGCTTGATGGTTTGGATTTTGGTCAGTTCGGACCATGCTTATCTCTTTCGCATCCCTAGGAAAAAGTGGTTGAGCTATTCTGTTCTGACGGTGTTAGTAGCTGTCGTGCTGATATGCTTTAACTATCTGACAGCTAAACACGTTCAGGGAACAAACGAAGGTTGGAATTTATTTATTGCCTATAGTGAGACCAATTTTGCGGAGTTCGGTGTTTACCTAACTTTAATAGTACTAGGACCTCTGATGGAAGAATTGGTGTGTAGAGGACTGCTTCAGCATGCCTTCTTTAAGAATTCGAGATGGGGGCTGGATCTTCTCTTTCCTTCACTCCTATTTTCCTTGCCTCACTTTTCTAGCTTGCCAAGTCTCGCAGATATTTTTGTCTATACGACAGTAGGCTTTCTATTTGCTTGTCTGACACGTTATACGAAGAGTATCTATCCTTCTTATGCGATTCATATTGTTAATAATATCATCGCAAACTTACCATTTTTGCTCACTTTTCTACATAGGGTCTTGGGGTGAAAAAACCAAAAGGCTTGCTTTTTAGCCATAGAGGAGTTCATCATGTATAAACACTTATTTTTTCTAGATTCAAAAACTTTAGACTGGTTGACACCTTATATTCTAGTCTTGGCTTCTGACACCATTGCCTTTAATGTTTTTGTGTTAACCTTCGTATCTGCGGCGGTCTTTTCTTCCCTGAATCCCATGTTAGCTTTTATGGCTATATTCTTAGGAGCTGGTTATGTTATCGGATTTTGGTTACTAAAATGGTTTGTTTTGGAAAGACTAGAGCTAAAGGATGACTTGTAGGAGAGTTTGTTTGTTGAGGAGGATAGCTTTATGACCATTTTCAATAAGTGTCATGCCTTGTTTTTTGGATTTTTAGTATTTGCAATCGTTGGTGCAGCGAGTTATTCCATTAATCAAGGGGATTATTTTCAACACCAGTGCACATTCATTATTATAAAGAGTCTCTTGCTTTTCCTTAGTTTTGGCTATGCGAGATGGTTTGATATGATTTCTTTTGGGATTTTAAGCAAGAAACAACTCTTGCTGTTCATTGGAATCTTTCTTCTCACGGTGCTGGTAAATATAGGCTATCATGCTTTTTTCTCAGTTGCTTCTGGTGCCTCGGCTCAACACCTTGAGGAAACGAGTAAAGGACTTCCGCTTTCCTTTATTGTAAGTGTCACAGTTTTGGGACCAATCCAGGAGGAACTCATGTTCAGAGGACTTCTTCAGGGGGCTATATTTGAAAATTCTTGGTTAGGGCTTGTACTGACTTCCTCTCTCTTTTCTTTCATGCATGAACCTTATGATGTGCCTTCGTTTTTCTATTATCTACTTGGGGGCTTGTTGCTGGGCTTTGCTTACAAAAAGAGCCAAAATTTGTGGGTTTCTACTCTAGTCCACATGTCTTACAACAGTTTGCCACTTTTAACTTATTTCTAAAAATCATGAAAAGGTAAGCAGAAGACGGTGCTTGCCTTCTTTAAGCTATAATGATAGCCTGAATCAATTGAGATGCTTTTCTTTGGGAATCGGGTGTGAAGCGGTTGACGAATAGACCAAAAACTAGTAGAATAGTAAGGAAACTTTATACGGAGGAAAGAAATGGACTTGGGTGATAATGAGCTAACGCTGACCCCTATACCTGGGAAGAGTGGCAAGGCTTATATGGGAAGCTATCCTGATGGGAAGCGCGTCTTTGTAAAAATGAACACCTCTCCAATCCTACCTGGCCTAGCCAGAGAACAAATCGCTCCTCAATTACTATGGACTCGTCGTTTGCCAGATGGCAGTGATATGTGTGCCCAGGAATGGTTGACGGGCAAAATATTGACCCCTTACGACATGAATCGCAAGCAGATTATCAATATCTTGAACCGCCTTCACCGCTCGCGTCCCTTGATGAAGCAGTTGAGCCGTTTGGGATATACCATGGAAAAACCAGTTGATTTATTGCGTTCTTGGCAACAAGAAGTACCAGAAATCTTGAAGCAGAATCACTATTTGAACAGTGTGATTGCTGAACTAGGTAAGACGGTTCCAGGCTTTAGGGAAGAGCATGCAACGATTGTGCATGGAGACCTTCGCCATAGTAATTGGATCGAGACAGAGAGTGGACTTGTTTATCTAGTGGATTGGGATTCGGTTCGCCTGACGGATCGTATGTTTGATGTGGCACATTTGCTATGCCACTACATTCCAGATCATCAGTGGCGTCAATGGTTGAGAGACTACGGCTATAAGTACAATCAGACAGTGTTAGATAAATTGTATTGGTATGGTCAATATTCTTACTTGAGCCAGATTACCAAATACTTTGTAAATCAAGATTTAGATAATGTAAACCGGGAGATTTATGCCTTGCGTATCTTCCGTGACAAGTATGGAAAGAGAAGATGAGAGTTAGAAATCGTAAAGGGGCGACAGAGTT
>CALHBZ010000127.1 GCA_937930605.1 Streptococcus oralis | reverse complement strand
ATATGGTCAATCATAGACATATCAACGGCAGACATTGAAAATTCTTCTGGGATTTCACCCTTAAGGCTCTTACGTTCTTGGCCAAAGGGCATATCGTAGAGGTCATATTTCCAACGGCAAGACTGAGAACAGCCTCCGCGGTTAGCATCACGCATACTCATGTGGTTTGAAAGCGTACAGCGACCTGAGTAAGAAATACACATGGCTCCATGGACAAAGGCTTCAATCTCAACGTCTGTACGTTTACGAATTTCTGCCAATTCTTCCATTGAAACTTCACGAGCCAAAACCACACGAGTTAGACCAAGTTCTTTCCAGAACTCTAGAGTTTCATAGTTGGTCGCACTGGCTTGAGTTGAAAGGTGAATTTCAAGGCCTGGTGCTTCTGTTGCTGCAATCATAATCAAGGCAGGATCTGACACGATAACTGCCGCAATCCCGATATCACGCAACTTACGGAACCATTCTCCAGCGCCAGCTTCGTTTCCTTCGTGCATAACCATATTGGCAGCTACATAAACCTTGGCACCGTACTTGGCAGCGAACTGAACACCTTCTTCCATCTGCTCAAAGGTAAAGTTTCCAGCACGGCTACGAAGACCATAGGCTTGCCCACCGATAAAGACAGCATCCGCACCGTATTGAACAGCTACTTTTAGCTTCTCTAAAGTCCCTGCAGGTGATAAAACCTCAGGACGTTTTAATGTTTTTGTCATTTTTTCTCCTATTTGCAATATAAAAGTTTGACGTTTTTCCTTCCCATTTTATAGTAAATAATGGATAAAATCAAGTCTAGACAGATTGTTTTGACAATTCTAATCTTTTCAAAAAGAAAAAACTAATCTTCTGAGACTAGTTGTTTTCAAGATAAAATTCAAAACGTTCACCCACATACTGACTCTTAACATATTCAAAAGCCGTCCCATCATCAAGATAGGAAACCTGAGTCAAGGCTAGAATCGCATGCCCCTTTTCGACTTCCAGATAGTGAGCTATCTTTTCCTTAGCCAATCTCGCATAAATGGTCTGTTGGGATTTGCCAATCCGGTAGCCATGTTGCTGCAGGGTTTGAAAGAAGTGACTAGTTACTTCTTCTTTTTTGAAGTCCTTAATAAATTTCTCAGGAAT
>CALHBZ010000126.1 GCA_937930605.1 Streptococcus oralis | reverse complement strand
GCCATGAGTCCTACTGCGACCAAGCCTGCAGAGTCTTGACTTCCTGTTGCAGGGAGTTGTTTCTCATCTGCTTTGGCAGTAGTTGGTGCAGTTTGCTCAGTTTTCTCAACGGCAGTGCCGACTTCAACGACCTGAGTGACTGCTTCCTGTGATACTGCACTATTGACAAGCGTTCTTTCCTCCTTGCCGTCAGCAGTAGTGCTGACAGAGTAGAAGATCGTACGACGACCATTTACTCCAGCAAGGACGACTTGCGTTTGTCCGAGTGGTAATTGTGGATTTTCACGTGTCACTGTAGTGAACGGAATCTCTTCCTCTTGGATGTCCAGTCTTGGTTTTGCTTCTGTGACTGGAGCAAGACCGTGTTCATCCCCTTTGTGCGTAATAGGGGCACCGATTTCAACCACTTGGGTCACAGGTTCTTTGGTTACTTGGCTATCTAGAACGGTCTCTGTTTGTTTCCCATTTTCAGTAAGGACAGAGATATAATGAGTGCGTTCGCCCTCTACACCCGGTGTGATGATCTTTTCCTGACCAGCTGGGAGGTTCGGATTTTCCTTCTTGATAACTTCAAAAGGAATCTTTTCTGCTCTTGTGATGAGTTCTGGCTTAGTTTCAATAGTGGCAGATGACTCATTTTCATCGAGGCTTCCTGAGTGAGTTGCCGCTGGCTTGAGGCTTAGGCGGGCTGCTTTGAGTTTGGCTACGAGAGCGTCTAACTCGGCTTGTTTACTACGGTTGAGGTTGTAGTTGAGAGCTTCTTTAGCTGCATTTAGGGCACCTAAGCTTTCCTTGCTGTATCCTTCTAGGTTTGCTGGGATTTTAGCAAGCTCCTCGCGGAGTGCATTGTAGTTAGCGCGGAAGTAGTCTTTGTTGTGGTCTGCAAAGGCAGTCATGAGTTCAAAGATTTCTTCTTCCTTGTACTCAGCACTTGGTCTATCTGCCCAGATGGCAAGCATGCTTCCAACGGTTGGAAGGTCTACCTCTGGATACTTGGTAGAAGCAAGTTGATTGAATGGTGTTTTTTCAGTATTTTCAATAGCTTTTTTGAGGAAACCACCACCATCTTCTGGTTTTTGGCCGAGAATGTAGTACCAGTCACCGTTGGTATTCAAGAACTTATAACCCTTGCTTGCTAGGTATTGAGGTGATGCAAGGTTGTAACCCCACCAGCCTTTAGACCAGTAAGAGATGATGACATCCTTGTCGAACTCAACATCATCCTTGTCCTCGTAGTAGAAACCATCGTTGAAGGCCATTGGTTGAAG
>CALHBZ010000125.1 GCA_937930605.1 Streptococcus oralis | reverse complement strand
CGACTGTAGAGACGACATAGGCCTTGGTTCCTGTGAAGGTATAGCTTACTTTGGCGTCTTTTTGATTGGTCCACATAGAAGTGCCACGAACACCTTCAGATTCATGGTACCAAGTTGTACCGGCTGTATCCGCTGTTGTGTTTGAGTGGTATTCAAGTCCAAGAGGGTATCCGTCTGTCTTTTCGATACTACTTGGTGTTTTGTATACAGAGAAGTTGTTCAAGATTGGTGTTGCTTGTGCTCCAGTGATGGTCACACGGATTTTTTGTGCCTCTACAGGCTTACCTTGGATCAAGCGACGGTAACCAACAGTTGAACCTTCTCCGTAAGTCACCCAGCGTCCGTTGATTTCAACTTCAATCTTGAAACCAGAGATACGTTGACCTTTGGCGATGTCTTCTTTGAGTTCGACAACGTCAAAACGTCTCTTTTGTCCTAAATCGACTGTGAAACTACCAGTTGTAGCATCATTTGAGAGCGCCCAGCTCGTATCATCTTTACCGTCAGTCAGGTGACTTTCTTTGTAGAGGTGGTTCTGACGAGTAGAACTTGCTGTTACAGTGGCACCTTTGGCAAAGTCAGTCGCATACATTTGGTCTAGAGTTGCCTTGAACTCCTTCAAGCGAGCCACATCCGCATCTGCAAATTTTCCTTCTTTGTTTGGTGGAATATTGAGAAGGAGTGGGGTTCCACGACCAACAGACTTGAAGTAGATATCCATCAACTCTTTGAGTGATTTCGGCTGTTGATTGTCATGGTAGAACCAACCAGAACGGATCGAAACGTCAGCTTCCCCTACAGAGTACATATCACCATCTGGGTCACCGTGGTTGAGGTATTCGTTTTTCACATCGTCTGTGATATTGGCCTTTTTGACTTTATGCCAGACAGGGTCACCTGCGATACCACGTTCATTTCCGATCCAGCGAACGCTTGTCGGTTGAGCAGAGAAGATAGCGATATCTCCTTCAGCTTCTTTGATGTATTTGAACCATTCATCAAAGGTATAGGTTACTTTTTGGGCACCGCTACCACGCGCACCGTCCATCCAAACTTCGATGAATTTGCCTTTATTTCCGTATTTCGGATTTCCAAGGATTTCTTTCAGTTGGTTGAGATAGTATTGGTTGTATTCCTTTTCGGTTGCGACATGGTATTTAGGATGGTTGGCATCCCATGGTGACAAGTAAACACCCATATTCATGTCGTACTTGCTAGCAGACTTGGAAACTTCTTCGAGAAGGTCACCCTTTCCATCTTTCCATGGGCTAGCAGCTACGGTATGATCCGTATACTTAGATGGGTAAGCAACGAAACCGTCGTGGTGTTTAACCACCATAATGGTTCGTTTGAAGCCCGTTTCCTTCAGGGTACGGATCCACTGATCTGTATCCAAGTTGGTTGGATTGAAGTATCGAGGGTCTTCTTTTCCATTTCCCCACTCGGAATTAGTATAAGTGTTCATTCCGTAGTGAATGAAGGCCGCCAATTCTTCCTTGTGGTAATCGAGTTGGGCCTTGCTTGGAAGAGGTCCATGATTGCCAATCTCAGTTTCTTTATCTTCTGGATGAGCAACTGGAGGAGTCGCAGTCGTTGGATTGGATGTATCAGCGATTGGTTCGTATTCAAAGACGACTTCATTCACACCTTTATGCTGGATGGTTGCTTCCAAACTAGCCTTGACTGGACGGTATCCAGCAATGCCTTTTGCATGGAAGGTGTTGACAAAGGAAACGTCGTACTCTTGACCGTCATTGTTATCAACTGTCGCCTCAGCTAGTTCAGAAGTTGTTCCTTTTTGACGGTAGTAAACTTTGAAAGAGCCTTTGTTGACTTTATAGACTACCTTGATGATACGGGTTCCAGGAGCTGTCTTGCTAACGACATTGTGGTTCCACTCATCTTTTAGTTGTTTCTGAATCTCAACCCCATCAATGGAAACAATCTGGTATTTTTCTAGATTTTGCTTGTAGAATTCGGTTGGAGTGATTGCTTTCTTGAAATCATAGTCAAAGCCAGTTCCCACTTCTGTTTTGTCTAAGAAAGTATCATTTTCTTTGACTGTATTGCCTGCTTCATCCACGTGCTGGATAAGGACGCGTCCGTAATCAATTCCCTTGACTAGAGTAGCGACACCGCTCTCATCAAAGGAGTACTGATTTTCTCCGATGACAGCTGTCTTATTTCTAAGCATCTCACCTTCGGGTGTAAAGTAATAACGTTTGCCATTATCACCTTGATACCAGCCCTTGACACCATATTTGTCAATGAGTTCTTTAACCCATTTGAGTTGTTCAGGAGAGAGGACAAGTCCACCACCAAAGCGGTCTTTCTCAGGGACACCGCTGTCAACAGTTCCGTGTTGGTGTACGCCGATGACTTTTCCATCACCATTGATAATTCCACCACCAGACAAACCAGACACAGAAGTTGTTTGGTAAGTGATGCCAGTAGCTCCCTTGTCATCATAAGGATCAACGGATTTTACCTTGCCGTCAGCTTTATAGAGTTGGCCAGCTACGATAGGTTGCTTGAGTTCTTTCGAACTAGAATCAGTTGGATAGCCAATCGTGCTGACAGGATCCCCTGCTTTGTAAGTCTTATGCTCAGCGAGTGGCACAAAAGTTGCTGCTTTATTTGGGCTTGCAATTTGTACAGGGACAGGCGCTACAACTGCTGCCAAGTCATTCTGATATCCCTTGCTAAACTCTTCTTTATTCCAGAAGTGGATATCTTTCTCTTGAAAGAGTGTGGTATTTCCTGAATTTGGTTGAGAATTCTTAACGGGAGCGTTGGATCCTAGATTGTAGTAGAAACGTGCTGAGTTTCCACCACGAACGTTCCCATCTTTATCTAAAAAGTTATGAGCAACTGTCAAGAAAACGTTAGGAGCTACGAAAATACCAGAACCAGAAACGATGTATCGTTGAGTTCCACCATTATAAATGCTGTAGACCATAGTGGCAGCAGTTGCGGGTTGCCCCTCGTATTGAATATGCTTGAGGTCCAAACCACCGTTAATAATAGCACGATTATCTTTTTGAGCGTTTTCTTCTTCCGTTGATTTCAAAATACTTTTTGATTCAACTTGAGGACTTTCAGCCTTTTCGACAGTAGCTGAAGTTTTAAGAGGTTTGACGTCGGTGTCAGGATATGCTTGATCGTGAATTTCTTCAGGGAGCAGATCAGCCTTACTTGTATCAGTAGGAGCTTCTTCTTTTTCTAATTGCTGTGCTGCTGGCTGGTTGAGATTTTCTTTCTTCTCGGGTTCAACTTTGTTTTCTTCTAGATTGGAAACCTGCTCAATTTTACTCTCAAGGTTTGATTTTCCATCGGGAAGATTTTCATCAGCTAGAGCAGTTCCTGAAGCAAAAAATGCTAGTCCGACCATGACCGAGGCAACTCCAACGGTCAGTTTCCGAATGCTAAAAGTTTGCCCTTTTTCAAAGAGGTATCGATTCATAATATACTCCTAGTTTTTATCAAGGCAGTCAGCTACTGCCAGAGCCCAAGTTGAACTTGGTAACAATCTACTTCTGCTCTCAAACGAGAGACAAATAATCTCAGTTTTTATTTACTCTATCCAACCTCCCGCGGTATAAAGCGCTTTCATTTTAAGATAAAAAATTTAAAAAGCCATTTTCTCCCTTAAAATAGCCAAAATCCTTAATATAAAAAATATACTAAATTATTTTAAAAAATGCAAGAGTAAAAACTAAAAAAATAAACAGAAATTAAAGAAAATAATTTACTTTTTAAAGAAAAATCCGACCTTTCATTTGGTTTTAGAAATGAAGGGTCGGAGTGAAAAGAGGTTAGAGCAGATTTTCAATAGACTCTTGGAGGTTCTGGGGAGTTGTTTTGGGAGAAAAGCGCTCAAGGACTTGTCCCTCTTGTCCAATGAGGAATTTAGCGAAATTCCATTCAATTCGTTTTCCTAGAGGACCAGATTTCTGATCTTTCAACCATACATAGAGAGGGTCTGCTTCCTTGCCGTTGACCTTGACCTTGGCAAAACGTGGAAAAGTAGTTTGATAATGTAGACTACAGAAGGCGTTGATTTCCTCTGCGCTACCCGGAGCTTGCCCCATAAATTGATTGCAAGGGAAATCTAAGATTTCAAAGCCCTGATCGTGATAGCGGTCATAAAGTTCCTGTAATCCTTGATACTGGGGGGTTAAACCACAGTCCGTAGCAGTATTGACAACCAAGAGAACGTTACCACGATAGGTATCCAGAGAAATCATCTGATTATCTTGGTCTAATACGGAAAAATCGTATATACTTGTCATGAGGGCCTCTTTTCTTTTTCTACATTGTAACAATTTTTACTATTTTCGTCGAGTCGGATGGGAGAGGTTGTTGAAAAATACACAATTGTTAATAAATCAGCATAAAATGATGACCCTTTTATAAAACATGGTATAATAGGCCTATATAGCTAAATGAAGTAAACCTAACACTAGGGATTGAGAAAAAGGATAGAAAAGGCATGTCAACAGTAAAAAGTGATCTAAATCTGGCTCAAACGTATGCGAGTCAGCTGAAAAATGCTTGTCAATCGTTAACAACTATCGCTGTGGCTAGTCAAGATGACCTAACGACTCTTCAAGGGAATAACAAGGCCCATCAATATCTGACAAAGGATCAAAATCTAGCTAGTCAGATTTCGGCTGCTGTAACCCTAACTTCAGAACGACTG
>CALHBZ010000124.1 GCA_937930605.1 Streptococcus oralis | reverse complement strand
AACAAGTGAAAGTCATGTTGGAACAGGCCTTCACAGAGAAACACTATGAGAATACTATTTTACACAGCGACCAAGGCTGGCAATACCAACACGATTCTTATCATCGGTTCCTAGAGAGTAAGGGAATTCAAGCATCCATGTCACGCAAGGGCAACAGCCCAGACAATGGTATGATGGAGTCCTTCTTCGGTATTCTTAAGTCTGAGATGTTTTATGGTTATGAGAAGTCGTTTAAATCACTTGAACAATTGGAACAAGTTATTGTAGACTATATTGCTTACTACAACAATAAACGAATTAAGGTCAAACTAAAAGGACTTAGCCCTGTGCAATACAGAACTAAATCCTTCGGATAAATTAATTGTCTAACTTTTTGGGGTCAGTACACTGTCCCGCTTTTTTTATTTTTCATCGATAACGATTCTTACTTTCTTGTCTTCAGTTGGGACAGAGTAGACAATCGTTCTTATCGCTGAGATAGTGCGACCCTTACGACCAATAACACGACCAACATCGCTCTGGTCAAGATCCAAGTGATACTCCAAAAACTCTGGTGTGTCTTCAATCTTGATAGTTAAGGCATCAGGTTGTGAAATCAAAGGTTTCACAATCGCAATAATGAGATTTTCAATCGTATCCATCTGTCAACCTACTTTAGAATTATTTAGAGAATTTAGAATCGTGGAATTTTTTCAATACGCCTTCTTTTGAAAGGATGTTGCGAACTGTATCTGAAGGTTGAGCTCCATCAGCCAACCATGCAAGAACGCGGTCTTCTTTCAAAGTTACTTGGTTTTCAGCAACAAGTGGGTTGTAAGTTCCAACTGTTTCGATGAAACGTCCGTCACGTGGTGAACGTGAGTCTGCTACGTTGATACGGTAGAAAGGTTTTTTCTTAGAACCCATACGAGTCAAACGGATTTTAACTGCCATTTTTAATATCTCTTTTCTTTTATTTTTTATTTCGGTGAAATAGCTAAGCTATTTAGCACATTTTCTATTATAGCAGATTTCTGACAGGTGTCAAGAAAAAAACTTGACAGAGTTTTAATTTTTTTCAACTACTAGAAACTTTTAGTAAAATCTTTTACATTTGAAATCAAACTTCTTTTAAGGTACAATGGTAGAAATGAATTTTTGAGAGGAAAACAATGAAAAAACTAGCAACCCTTCTTTTACTATCAACTGTTGCCCTTGCTGGATGTACTAGTATCCAACGTGGTCTCCGTGGTGATGACTATGTTGACTCTAGTCTCGCTGCTGAAGAAAGCTCAAAAGCAGCTGCTCAAGCTGCCAAAGATTTGAATGACGCTTTGACCAATGAAAATGCCAACTTCCCTCAACTTTCTAAAGAAGTTGCCGAAGATGAAGCTGAAGTCATTTTACACACAAATCAAGGCGATGTACGCATCAAACTCTTTCCAAAACTAGCACCTCTAGCAGTTGAGAACTTCCTTACTCACGCTAAGGAAGGCTACTATAACGGCATCACCTTCCACCGCGTCATAGATGGCTTTATGGTACAAACTGGAGATCCTAAGGGAGATGGTACAGGTGGTCAATCTATCTGGCATGATAAGGATAAAACGAAGGACAAAGGAACTGGTTTCAAAAATGAAATCTCTCCTTACCTATACAATATCCGAGGAGCCCTTGCTATGGCTAACACTGGTCAACCAAACACCAACGGTAGCCAATTCTTCATTAATCAAAACTCAACAGATATTTCTGCTAAACTCCCTACTAGCAAGTATCCAAAGAAAATCATCGAAGCTTATAAAGAAGGCGGAAATCCTAGCCTAGATGGCAAACATCCTGTCTTTGGTCAAGTCATTGATGGCATGGATGTTGTCGACAAGATTGCCAAGGCTGAAAAAGATGAAAAAGATAAACCAACTACTGCTATCACCATTGACAGTATCGAAGTGGTCAAGGACTACGACTTCAGCAAAAACTAAGCCATCAACAGATAAGGAGACGATGATATGATTCTATTTTGGGGTTCTAAAGGTTATCAAAAAGATTTGGGACATACGCAAACTGCTATCGAGTGCGGTCACTGTAACAATGTCGACACATGGGAAATTGTTGAAACTGGACGCAAGTTCACCCTCTACTGGATTCCACTTTTTCCTTATGGTAAAAGTTACTTCGTTTCTTGTCCTATTTGCCACTACGGTAAAGAAATTGAGAAATCTGAAGTTGAAAGCTATTTAAATTACTAGTCAAAAAGGCCAAGTATAAATGACTTGGCTTTTTTAGTGCTTTTAAGTTAGTTTATTAAAGTCCCAGATTTGATCCACCCAGCCTTCATAGAAGTCTGGTTCGTGGCAGACCATAAGAATGGACCCCTTGTATTCTTTGAGAGCACGTTTGAGTTCATCCTTGGCATCCACATCCAAGTGGTTGGTCGGCTCGTCAAGTACTAAAACGTTATTTTCACGATTCATCAAGAGACAGAAACGCACCTTGGCTTGTTCTCCACCCGACAAGACCTGAATTTGGCTTTCGATATGCTTAGTTGTCAAACCACAACGAGCAAGGGCTGCACGAACTTCTGCCTGGTTAAGGGCTGGAAAGGCATTCCAAACTGCTTCTAGTGGTGTTTGACGATTGCCCCCTTCTACTTCTTGTTCAAAGTAACCAAGTTCAAGATAGTCGCCACGTTCAACTTCTCCAGCAATTGGTGGAATAATCCCCAAGAGAGACTTCAAGAGAGTTGTTTTCCCGATACCATTTGCCCCGATAATGGTAACCTTTTGATTGCGTTCAAAGGTGAGGTTTAAGGGTTTGGTAAGTGGACGGTCATAACCAATCTGCAAGTCCTTGGCTTGGAAGATAAAGCGACCAGGTGTACGAGCTGGTTTGAAATCAAAGGATGGTTTTGGCTTCTCGCTTTGGAGTTCAATGATATCCATCTTATCGAGTTTCTTTTGACGAGACATGGCCATATTACGCGTTGCAACACGGGCTTTATTTCGGGCAACAAAGTCCTTAAGGTCGGCAATCTCTTTCTGTTGGCGTTCGTAGGCTGCCTCTAACTGAGATTTCTTCATAGCATAGACTTCTTGGAACTGGTAATAGTCTCCAGAATAGCGAGTTAGCTGTTGGTTCTCCACATGGTAGACAATATTGATCACATCGTTGAGGAAAGGAATATCGTGCGAAATAAGGACAAAGGCATTCTCATAGTTTTGGAGATAGCGTTTGAGCCAGTCAATATGCTCAGCATCCAAGTAGTTGGTTGGTTCGTCCAGTAACAAGATATCTGGCTTTTCAAGGAGGAGTTTAGCCAAGAGTACCTTGGTTCTTTGTCCACCTGACAAGGAGGTTACATCCGTATCCATACCATAGTCCATGACACCGAGGGCACGAGCTACTTCATCAATCCTGGCATCTAAAGTATAGAAATCACGACTCTCCAAACGATCTTGGAGTTCGCCAACTTCTTCCATCAGCGCTTCGATATCTGCTCCTTCTTCTGCCATTTCCATGTAAAGGTCATTGATACGAGTTTCTGCTTTAAAAAGCTCATCAAAGGCTGTACGGAGAACATCACGTACGGTTTGGCCTTCTTTTAGCACAGCATGCTGGTCCAGATAGCCAGCGGTTACATACTTAGACCACTCAACCTTCCCTTCATCTGGTAGCATTTTACCAGTCACGATACTCATAAAGGTTGATTTCCCCTCGCCATTGGCACCGACTAAACCGATGTGTTCTCCCTTGAGGAGACGGAAGGACACATCTTCAAAAATTGCACGGTCACCAAAACCGTGACTTAAATTTTTAACTTCTAAAATACTCATTCTAATTCCTTATCTTGTTTTTATGCAGTCCTTTATAGAGGAGCCAAGCCAGATAGCCTCCCAAGGTATTGGTCCACAAATCATCAATCTCAAAGACGCGATTAAAATCAAAGAAAAAGTCTAAAACTAGTTGTGTGCACTCGATTCCCAAGCTCAGTATAAAACTGAGAAGAAGAGCCCTTTTAGTTTTTCTTAGAGAGGGCAAGAGATAGAGAAGTTGGAAAATCAGAGGGAAGAGCAAGAAGACATTCAAAATGTTCTGCAAAAAGATCCAAATGACTTGTCCCAAACTAGTCACTTCACCCAGATTCCAAAGAGAGTTTAAGGGAGTTAAAAGAAAAACCAGGCGTCCAAAAGTTTGAATACCTGGAGTTTCCACTCCTGTAGGAAGTTGAGGTTGGGGAGTAAAACAAAAACAGACAATGCAAAGGCTGTAAATAGCCACTCCCAATCTTAAGATCAATTCTCTTTTTCTAGTCATTTTATGGATTTACCGCTGCGACTGCCTTCTGGCGGTCACGTTTCATTGTATTGGAACGCAATTGTCCACAAGCCGCATCAATATCTGTACCATGCTCTTGACGGACGACACAATTAATCCCTTTTTTCTTGAGGGTATCATAGAAGGCCATCACCCGCTCTTTAGGACTACGGCTATATTGGTCATGTTCACTAACTGGGTTATAGGGAATCAAGTTTACGTAAGATAATTTCTTGATGTTCTTGAGCAACTCAGCCAACTCCAAGGCTTGTTCAACTCCATCATTGACTTCATTCAGCATGATGTATTCAAAGGTCACACGGCGGTTGGTTGTTTCAATATAATACTCAATAGCTGCGAAAAGTTTTTCAATCGGAAAGGCACGGTTGATCTTCATGATGCTTGAGCGCAATTCATTATTGGGTGCGTGAAGGGAAACAGCCAGATTGACCTGAACTCCTTCATTAGCGAAGTCACGAATTTTATGGGCCAAACCTGACGTAGAAACAGTGATGTGACGAGCACCGATAGCCATCCCCTTGTCATCATTGATTGTACGGACGAAATCCAAGACATTGTTGTAGTTATCAAATGGTTCACCAATTCCCATGACAACGATATGACTAACACGCTCGTCCTGACCACGCTCATCAAAATATTTCTGAACCAGCATGATCTGCGCTACAATTTCACCGTTATTAAGGTCGCGTTGCTTCTTAATCAAACCAGAGGCACAGAAGGTACAACCGATATTACAGCCGACTTGAGTGGTCACACAGACTGACAGTCCGTAGTGTTGACGCATCAGTACTGTCTCAATCAACATGCCATCTGGCAACTCGAAAAGATACTTAACAGTACCGTCAGCCGACTCTTGCACGATGCGTTGTTTCAATGGATTTACCACAAACTGCTCATTGAGCTTGGCAATCAAATCCTTGGAAAGGTTGGTCATTTCTTCAAATGACTGGACACGTTTACGGTAAAGCCATTCCCAGATTTGATCTGCTCGGAATTTCTTTTCTCCTTGTTCTAATACCCATTCTTGCATGGTTTGACGTGTTAAACTATAAATAGACGGTTTCATCTCTTCTCCTTATTCTCTATCTATTTCTGACGAATGACAAAATGGCGCTGTCCCTTGTCCTCTTTCTGAGACTTTTGGTCCTTATGACGACGTCTATTTCTCTTATCCGCATTTGGTTTTCTCTTGTTTTGCGAAGGTTTCTTTTCTCTTCTAGGAAGGTTTTCCTCTTCCTTTTTACGCATTTTCTTGTCAAATGACGCACGCTTAGGTGCTTGGTTTTCTAGGACAAAATAAGCACAACCATAACTACAGTACTCCAAAAGATAATCTTGTAAGCGACTGATTTTTTCAATTTTTTCCTCTGTTCGATCGTCTTTGTAAAAACCGCGTAAGCGAAGCTGTTCATTGCTCCAGTCTCCCACGACATAATCAAACTTGGTCAACACTTCTGAGAAGCGCTGGTTAAAGACTGTCACATCGAAAGCATCCTTGATATTTTCAACCAAGGTAAAAGCAATCCCTTCAGTCTCAACCTTATCCCCATTTACCTGAAATTCTGGGCCAGGAAACTTGTTATAATTGTATAGTTCAGGTGCAATTTCTTTACGCATAGTCTTCCTTTTCCACGATTACTTAACACTTTATTTTACCATATTTTCTAGCAGTTAGCACGTTTCTCATAAAAATGAAAAAAGTCTGACGATTCTGTCAGACTTTTGCCTTATAAACCAAAAAAGAGAAGATTGACTCTCCCCTCTATATTTTTATTTAGCTGCTGCGTAAAGCTCATCTACTTTGTTCCAGTTAATCACTGAGAAGAAAGCTTTGATGTAGTCAGGACGCACGTTGCGGTATTTCACGTAGTAAGCATGTTCCCATACGTCCAAGCCCAAGATTGGTTTCTTCCCTTCTGAGATTGGTGTGTCTTGGTTTGCTGTTGAAGTCACTTCAAGCTTCCCTTCTTTGTTGACAACCAACCAAGCCCATCCAGAACCAAAGCGAGTTGTAGCTGCTGCTGTAAAGGCTGCTTGGAACTCTTCAAATGAACCAAATGTTGCATCAATTGCTGCTGCAAGTTCTGCTGAAGGAGCTGTTTTTTCAGGAGTCATCAATTCCCAGAAAAGAGCGTGGTTCAAGTGTCCACCACCGTTGTTGATAAGCGCTTGGCGGATATCAGCTGGGATAGATTCTACGTCAGCAAGCAAAGCTTCAAGGTCTTCACCGATTTCAGGGTGTTTTTCAAGAGCAGCATTCGCATTATTGACGTAGGTTTGATGGTGCTTGTCATGGTGCAAGTGCATTGTTTCAGCATCGATGTATGGTTCCAAAGCGTCGTAAGCGTATGGAAGGTCTGGTAAGATAATAGCCATCTGTAATACCTCTTTTTCTTTCTATATGAAAATGATAACGCAATCATCCTCTTTTTTCAAGTTTTTTGCTCAATTTGCTTCTGCCGCAATTTGCAAGAGTGCCTTTTCAAACAAGTAACTTTTTTCATAGACACCTGTCTTAATCTGGTAGTCTGTTTCAATCAAATAAGAAATCGCTCGCTTGAGAAACCCCAAGGAAATCCCTCTCGAATCTCTCAGAGCGAACTTGATTTGATAAGGATTAGGATTGCGTCCCAAATAAGTCCCCAGACTACTTACAATCTGCGATTCTGTCTGACCAGCCTCTGATAAAATTTTCACCTGGGTAAAGGTTCGGAACTGTCCTAACATGACAGCTATGAGCTTGATTTCGTCTTCCCCTTGCAAGGTCAAGTCTCTAACCAAATCACGGGCCATATCTATCTTCTTAGTTAAAATAAACTGAGTCAAATCAAAAATATTGTCCTGCAAAGTTTTGGGAATAGCCTCTACAATGTCCTTCTCCTCAATCAGGCCATCTGACTTATAAGACTGTAAAAAGAGGAGATTTTTCTGGATTTCGCTAAATTGAAAACCAGACTTGATGAGGAGATTTTCAAAAGATTTTTCTGCAAACTGCAGGCCTTGTGTCTGGCTCCACTTTTGAAAATACTGGCGCAGTTCTTGTTCCTTGGGTTCAATAGCATCAAATACTGTCGCATCTCGTTTGAGCAATTTGACCAGCCGTCTTTTACTATCTAACTTTCCTTCAGCAAAAATCAACAACTTGGTTGTCGGTGAAGGATTGTCAAGGTATTCCTCAAATGACTTGAGTTCATCATCTGTCAAAAAACGCTTTTTAGCTGTTGTAATATCGACAAAATGATCTAATATCACGATTTTCTCATCTGCAAAGAAAGGGAGACTGACCAGCTCCAGTTCCACATCCTTATAGGCTACTTCTTTCATGTCAAAGTAGGCAAAATTGAGGTCGGCTGGATCATAGCCGATCTGTTTCAGCACCTGGTCCTTCATAACTTCAAACTGACCTTGGTCCGAACCTGTAAATAAGGTCAGACTAGATAAGTTTGATAGAGACAAGTTTTGACTCTCTTCTACGGCTAGCATCTTCTCTCCTTTCTTCTGGTTTTTCTATTTCATTTAGTCAATATAGCGCAATTTCCCACGGAAATCTTCTAGGTTTTCGTACCCTTTTTCCGCCATGATTGCTTTTAGTTCATTGGTAATGCGCTCAAAAGCACCGACTCCTTCCTTGTGGAGCGTCGTTCCCACCTGTACCATACTGGCACCACAGAGGATATGTTCAAAGGCATCACGTCCGTTCAGAACGCCACCCGTTCCGATGATTTGGATTTGAGGATTGAGACGTTGGTAGAAGGCATGTACATTCGCGAGAGCGGTTGGTTTGATATACTCTCCACCAATCCCACCGAAACCATTTTTAGGACGAATAACGACAGACTCGTCTTCTATATAAAGGCCGTTTCCGATAGAGTTCACACAGTTGACAAACTTGAGCGGATATTTGTTGAAAATAGCTGCTGCTTGGTCAAAGTGAACAATATCAAAATATGGTGGCAGTTTAATTCCAAGAGGTTTGGTAAAGTAGGCAAATACCTCTGACAAGATACGGTCTGTTGTCTCAAAATCGTAGGCAATCTGCGGCTTCCCTGGAACATTGGGACAAGAGAGATTAAGCTCTGTCAGTCCTTTAAACTCACTCTCTTGGACTTTTTTCAAGATGGTATGAGTTTCCTCTGGAGACATGCCGACTAGGGAAAGAAAGAAAGTTCTGTTTGACTCTTTTTCCTGTAAATCCAAAAGATGGTCCAGATAATAATCTAAACCATTATTTGGCAACCCCATAGAGTTGATGGAACCAAGTGGAACATCTTGGTAACGTGGTTCAGGATTCCCCTGACGGAAGTCCAAGGTCGCTGTCTTCGTGACAAAGGTTCCTGCTGCTGAGTTTTTGACCTCTTCTAGTTCCTCTATCGTCATACAAGCCACACCCGCTGCATTCATCAAGCAATTGTCAAACCCAAAACCAGCAATTTGTGTTTTCGTTGATACCATGATTCTGATCCTCCGGATTCCATTTATTTCTAATATTATACCATACTTTCAAATTTTCTCTTTGAGAAAGTTATTTTTGCAAAAAACGTTCGTTTTTTACTGTCAGAAAAATAGTTTATTGTGAATTGAAAGAATTTTTAGAAAATTTCCGTTTTTTTCTTTACACTAAAAAAAAATTCTGCTATAATGGCTCACGTAATAAAATATAACAACAAAAGGAGAACGATATGACATCTGCTAAAGACTATATCCAAAGCGTGTTTGCAAC
>CALHBZ010000123.1 GCA_937930605.1 Streptococcus oralis | reverse complement strand
ACTTTTACAGGAAAATTTAGTCATTTCAGAAACAGAAAATCCCTATCTGACTGGACACACATCCCATCTGTCAGATAGAGACTCTTATTATTTTTAGATTTTAACTTTTCTAGCTTTAGAATACATCTAAACTTTAGGAAAGACGGCTATTCGAAAGTTCGAAGACCTCAAAACTTTCTCAGATAGACTATTCGAAGCTTAGAATACTCATAAATTTATGTATTTCTTATTATTCTAAGTTTAGAATACATATAAACTTTGGGATATTAAAATCTTCGAAACTTCGAACAGCTACCTACCCTACTCCAATCGGCTTTTAACCTTCTTCTTAGTCAAGATACGGTCGTTTTTGTTAGAGAGAGCTTGGATACGAGCTTCAAGAAGGATTTTCCGTCCAGCCTCTGTCCGTGTGTAGACGAGGTGATAACATCCAATAGTTGGCGTCAGAAAGTCAAGGAATTTCTGTGCTTCTTCCTTACGCTTGTCAAAAAGACTAGGAACGGCATAGTAAGGTGACTGGCCTTCTCGGACTTTCTCCGCCTTCAAGAGATAGCGCTGGTTGTCCACTGGAGCAAAGAACTCTCCCACAGTCTGAGCAAACAACTCCTTGTCTCTCATGCTTCCTCCCTTGAGATAGGCAAAAATCATATAACTTTCCTTGTCCTCCTCTACCCGAACACAGGATTGATCGTCCGTTAGGTGCCCCAAATCTAGCAGAGCCTTTCGGATCTGCTCACCCAGAGACTGCAATCGTTTATAGGGACTCTTATAGCAGAGGTAGCGCCAAGATGCAAAGGCAAAAAAGAGGAGACAGGTTGCCGTAAGCCACCAAACACCAATCAGTCTCAGTCTAAATAGCAAAACCAACAAATCCACTGCTAACAAGAGCAATGACATGCGAATCCATTTTAATGCATCAAGCAAGAGCATGACTGGGATTTTCTTTTTGGGGGTTGCGACTTCTGTGACAATCTCAAATTGATCCGCTACGACGAGAGCATCTTGCCATTTTTGTCTCAAGCCTGCTCGATCCTTGGAGAGACTCTTAACTCTCTCATTATACTCGCTGATTTGCTTTTTCCTAAAGGGGGGCTTGGGAAAATCCAAACGATCCAAACCGGTCTCAATACTCTCCCGATTATAGGCCAAGCCAAGAAAATGCTCCATCCTTCGCGACAAGGTCTGCAGATCCTGATTGCTCTCTGGTATAGGTTCCTCACCAGGAAGAGTGATGAGTGCTTGCGCTTGAACGGCTACCAGATGCCAGATGTTACTGGTCTTTTCTGGATGTCCCGGCCAGATACGAATGGCACGCCCGCGCATCTGGTTACTCAGCATAAAGCTCCCCACAAAGCTTCCGAGGATTAGGGAATTGACACAAGGAGCATCCCACCCCTCTCCAAGGAGAGATTTAGTTCCGACTAGGACTTGAATCCGCCCTCGTTGAAAAAGCTCCGTCACCGCCGCCACGATTCCCTTAGATGAACTCGGAAAAACGACTTGCACATAATCTTTTGGATCCAAGTGACCAATAGGCGAAAAACTGAGACGAACCTGAGGCAAGAGCTCCTTCAACTCTGATGCCACATCGGTAGGCAAAATAATGACACTACCTGACAAGACAGCCAAAGACACCAGTATCTCTTGCTCCTGAGCTTTTCGACGAATGCTTTCAAAATAAGGGAGAACCCCCAACTGAGA
>CALHBZ010000122.1 GCA_937930605.1 Streptococcus oralis | reverse complement strand
GCGATTTTATCTCTTTTCTTACGTTCTTTCTCTGCCTGAATCCGTAAATGCTGCTCGTAGTCTATTTTCTCCTTACCTAGCTTAACAAGGTAGAGTTGATCATCGGTCTTACCAAGTAGAAAAGGTTTGATACACTTTTCAAGGACTTCTTCCAGACGCGCCTTCTTTTTTGGCTCAGCCTTGGTCCAACTTCTTCCTTGAAAGACTTCTAGAAACAGCTGGTAATCTTTCTCAGGTGCAAACTGATTGCCACGATTGGCTTTGAAGACACCTTTTTCCCAAAACCAATTTAGAAGTCGTTCGTCAAAATCGTTTTTATTGACCTTAATTTTTTCCTTTTTCTTGACCTTTCTAGTCAGATTTTCTAGCTTTCTGAGCAGTTTTTCTTCCTCTTCTAGTTGCTGATCGAGGCTAATACGATGAAAATGGCGAACACAGTCACTGCCGATAGGAAAGAGGCGTTGTCCTGTGACATTGTTAAAGAGTTCATAAGCGTACTTAATGGCATTTCCACAGATACAATTGCTACGGCCAATGCCATTAAAAATCAAGGAAACTTCATTCCATTCCTTGGTAGCTTGATCCCAAGTATTTGCTTGCGAAGCTTGTAAAACTGCGTCATGCAGGGATTTTCTAACTGGAAGTGGCATGAGGTCTCCTTTCTAGATTATACTTTTACAACTTGAACCTCGTCTTTGCCGAGTAAGATCAAGTATTTTTCAATATTGTCAATAGAATAGGCTCGTGATAAAGCTTCTCCGTAGAGGGATAACTGACTACGATAGCGGGCTATGAGTTGACTTGGTTCATCATAGCGGTCTGTCTTATAGTCAAAAAGAACGATACGATCCTCGAAAAGCAGATATCCATCAAGGATACCACGGACAACAAAATCTTCCTGACTCTTTTGGTCTCGTTTGAGCATGGAGAAAGGTTGCTCTCGATAGAGATGATTTGTGTTAGCGAGAATCTCCTGACCAAGTGGTGTGTCAAAGAAAGCTAGGATTTTCGCAAGATTGATCTTGTCTCTGACAG
>CALHBZ010000121.1 GCA_937930605.1 Streptococcus oralis | reverse complement strand
GCATAGCGAGCATCCTGAAAATCTTGCCCAAGGAAAAATTGAACAAAATCCTCATTAACAATTAACATTCCAGCTATAATAGGAAAAATAACTACATTATAAATCAAGAAAGCCATCTCATGCATCTTATTTACAGCTTTATGATCACCCTCTGATAATAGACTAGATACTCGTGGCAACATGACACTCCCCAATGAAGTTACTAAGGTCAATAAAATATTCACCAATTTCAAAGCCTGATCATAAATTCCTACATCTTTTGTAGAAGCCAATGCTCCAAGCATGGTACGATCTAGAGTAACATACAAAGAGATAGCTACTTGAGGAAGGAATAATAATATGACGGGTTTCAAATGATGCTTAGCATATTCTAAATCAAAATGAGGTCTACCAATAAACTCACGAGCAGGCAACCACATACTTAGCTGCCCCAAGAGTTCAAATATGGTTAGCAAAAAGACATAGAGGTATAGATCATCTGCAGATTTGACAAAAAGGAAGATGGAGATTACACCAACGAGCTTGACTGTGATATTTCGAACAGTAATCTTTCGAAAATCCTCTAGCCCTTGAAAAAGCCAGGATATATCTAATCCTTTAGAAACCAAAGCCAAGCCTAGAATGTAGGCTACTGGATTTTGCATAAAGGGAAGAGTCAGACAAAGAAGAGTATACAAGGACATAGAAAGAACTGTTGCACCTAATTGCAGGGAGTAGATTCCCCAAAAGTTTTTTTGAATTTCCTTGCGATATCCTGAAATGACCTTGGTCCCATAGTTAGCAACTCCTAGCGTCGCTAAGAGGATGAAGTAGGTGACAATGGAATTAAAGTATCCATACGTCCCTAAATCATCTGAAGAAAAGACCCGTGTTACATAGGGAGTCGTAATAATAGGGAGTAAAATCACCAACAATTGGTAAGAAAGATTGTAGGCGTAATTTTTAAGTACTTTCATCTCTATTCTATACTCTTTTAGATTTCTTAGTATAACTAGATAACAAACCAAACAATAGGTAATTTGAATATCTTAGAACTTTAGCTTTTTTCCCTTGTTTATGATAATAGAATTCAGAATTTATTGATTTTAATTTCTGATCAAAATCAAGAAGTTCCTTTTTACCTTGTTTAGTATCTTCCATTGATAGACAAACATTTGTCATAATAGTAACACATCTATCAATTGTCTCTTTAACTAGTTTTTCCAGAATATTAGGAAAAGTATACTTATTATAAAAATCAAGTAAAGCGAACGTAACATGATAAACCATTTTTCTATTCTTTATATAGTTCTGAATACTTGTGCTCTGTCCCTCATAACCTCTACGATACTGATAAACAGAATCAGGTGTATAAGCAATTGTTTTGATAAATGGTGTTGGAAAAACAATGTACTCCATGTCAACATAAAACATATTTTCATCTATTTTTATATTGTTATCTTTCAAAATTGAAGTCTTTATTGTTATAGAGTGCATTCTAGGTAATATCTGAATATGTTCTAAGAAATCAGCATAATCAAAATCTTGATAAGGTTTTAAAGAACAATTTTTAAAATAGTTAATTTCTTCTTTTCTCCCATCCTGTTCATAAACATCTGTATATGGCGAAATGATTTCATCAACATCTGTTTTATGAAGAAACTGTACGAGTTTTTCGAAATTATTACTGTCTACCCAATCATCAGCATCAACAACTTTAAAATATTTCCCTCGTGCCTCTCTGATTCCTGCATTAATTGTAGATCCATGTCCACCATTTTCTTTGTCAATTATATATACTACTTCCGGATACTCCTTTTGCAATTCTCGTGCAACTTGAAGTGTCTCATCCTTAGAACCATCATTCACAATAAGAACTTCAATATCTTCGTTATTTCTAATAGAAGTTAGTGTTGGAATCGTTTCTTTTAAAAATGAGACTGCGTTATAGGATGGAATTACCACACTAAGAATTTTTTGATTTTTCAATTTAGTTCCCCTTTACTTTTCAAATTTAGATTTTTTAGGAAATTTATTCTCAAATATTTTGCGAACAAAATCAACTTCATTGCTGAAATTTTGGGTATGTTCATCATCATTTATACAAAGGAATTTATTTTTTTGTTTTAAAATTATAGATTCAATCTTTTCAGAATCAGCAAGAGGAACATATTCTCCAACGGAAAGCCCCTGTGGCATAAATGAATTTGTTTCAATATTCCAATAGCTCATTAACCAATGGTTAACATCTTTAGTTGAACGAAATTTGTTTTTACAAACTTGATCTAGAAGTACCCCTTCCTTATTCCAAATCTCTGCAAAAGTGCTTTTTAAATGAGGCATAGCAACATGAGCGTCATGATAACCAATAATCCCTGAATAAAAAATGCTAAATAGATTATACAGATTAAACTTTCCATAACCTACATTAAAAAATTTACCCTTATGCTGTGATAATGTTTTTTTATCATGAAAGTATCTATTCATTATTAATAAATGATTGAAATTAATATAATCAAATTCTTTTGTTGGAACTAAAGGTCGATATATACTTAACAATCGAGGCAAGTGATTTTTAAACAAATCTTCTTCCTTTAAAAATGTGTTAATAAAAACATCGTCACTAAAAAGAACGAACTGCTCACTCAATTCCTTAATCCTAAAAAGATTTAGTTCAATTACATTTGAACTAAAAGTCGGTAAATATTCTCTTGGAATATAATCTTCATGCTTTATGATTTTTAATTTAGGATGATTTATATTTAACCACTCTGGTAAATGTCCATATGTAATGAAATAAATATTATTAACCCATGGGGCATATTTTTCTACCGCTCGAAACCAATATTGAAACAAATCCATATCTCTATATCTGGTTTCATCATTTAAAGTCGGTCTACCATCTAAAACTTCGTATTTCTTCTTTTCCTCACGCCACATTGGATCATTGCCATCAACCCAAGTAACTACAAAATCAATCTTATTAACCATGTTATCTTCCCTAAACTAATTCTAGCAATTGTTTTTCAAGATTTTGAGCAGCTACCTTAATGTCGTAGCCAGATTTCTCAAAATTATCTCGTATATCTTCATAATTTAAACGAGTTGTTGTACGAATCACTTCATCAAGGAATTTTGCCCAATTTTCTTCACTTTCCTTCAATGAATAAAAAAAAGTATTATCGTTGATTTTTGCCTCCAGAGGCATAGCTTCTTCTGACAGAAGTATTGGAAGGCCATTTGCTTGAGCTTCTAAAGGGGCTAATGGTAGACCTTCAAATTTCGACGGAAAAAAGAATAAGTCAAAAGCACTTAACCATTCTGATATATTCGACTGAACACCTACAAAGTACACCTTCTCTTGAACAGCTAGCTTCTCAGCTAGTAACTTTAATTTATTCAGGTCTTCACCTTGACCAACTAGAACTAAGCAAACATCATTTCTAATTTCAAGTAATTTGGCCAAGACTCTTATCATAAATTCTTGATTCTTTTGAAAATGCAAACGTCCTACATGACCTAATACAAATTTATTATCTAATGTATAATCAGTCCGAATTTTTTCTCTTGCCTCAGAAGAAAAAATAGAAGTATTCATATTAATAGCATTTGGTATAATCTTAACTTTTCCAATGGTTTCTTCGTTGTAAAACCATTTTGCAGCTTCGTGCGAACAAGCCCAAAAATCGGTCGCCCACTTTTCAATTCTATCTCTATTATGATTATGTAATTTCTCACGAAGTTTGGTATCCATATTTTGACTATTATGGCTGTGTACAATTCGAACCGGAATACCAAAACATCTTGCAAATTTTAAATAGTCAATATTTGCTAAGCTATTAATATTAACCCAAATTGCCTGATAATCAGATGCATATTTTTTGAAGAATCTATACATTTCCCAATAATAACGTATCGGATTTTTACTTCTCGCTGTTAGGTGAAAAACTCTTGCTTCTTTAGAAATAAGTTCATCCTCATAAGCTATTTTATCATTTGAATTACATAAAAAATCTAAGGTTAATTTTTCGCGATTAAATTCACGAAAATAATTCATAATAAACGATTCGACTCCGCCAGGGTTTTGATTCATCCCAAATACTAGAATTCTTTTCATTAACTTTTTCTTCCTTCTTTGAATTTGTTTTGCCCCACTCGAATGATATAAACCAATGCCGCTAAATTATATAAATGTTTTTTCAAGAAAAATAGAGGCACAAGCGATAAATTCCTTATACTAGAGATAGATAGATTTTGTATAGGCTCAGAAAACATAGGTATCCTATAGAGCCTAATCATTTCCCTGATTTTTTCTCTAAAACTCTTTGTATTATCAAAATGGAATACTTCTCTAACCATTATTAAATTAAAATGCGCCAACTTATATAACTCAAAGGCTTCTCGAATAGTACTATCAGCATTTTCTAATACTTTTGAACTTTCATCTAGCGAAACAATATAACCTTCTAATTTATCAGAAGAAAATGTCCTCATCGTTGATGGTGAATCTATTGAATAATGGTATAAAGTTCGAGAAGATATTGTTAAGCTGTGAATTACCAAAAGAAATCTAAGATAAAAATCACTATCTTCTGAAACTCTTAAATCAGTATTGAATTTAAGGTTATATTGTTGAATAATCGTTCGTCTAAATGCTTTTCCCCATACAGTCATATGCTTAGTTGGTTCAGATAAAGATTTAATTATAAATGAATTCATTTCATCTGTAGTTGAAATAATCTCATTTTCAGTATAAAGCGTTACCGGATTGGAACCTTTTTCAAAGTTATACACGCATAAATTAGTTTCTGTCATTCTCAATTCTTCTACAATTGACTTAACATTGGGTTCAATTAAATAATCGTCTGCATCTAGAAATAAAAGCCATTTGCCCCTTGCTTTTTCCATACCTAAGTTTCTCGCAAAGCTGACACCTTTACTTGACTGAAATAAATATATATTTGGATATAGTTCAGAGTATTTTTTACTGATATGAAAAGATTGATCTGTCGAACCGTTTTCAATAATAAGAATCTCAATATCTTCGATATAAGAATCATTTCTAATTATACTTTTTATAGCTCTATCTATAGTTTTTTCGCCATTATATAATGGGATAATTATTGTAATCAAAGGTTTATTCATGTTCATTTATCTCAAATACTCAAAAATTGTATAATAGGGTAATGTTTGATATGCGTTTCGATTTAAAACCATAAATACGAAAAAAACTGAATAAGCAAAAACAAATAATGCTGTAACTATTGCTTTTACTCTATAATCCTTCACAGCAGTAATCAATCTAGGAATTAGTACGATTTGAACAGGTACATACATATAAATATTTCTTGATGGAGTTGGCAAAAGGGGCATTAAAATTGCAACAAGTAATAAAATAAAATTTATATTCATATAAATTTTATTTTCATTCCAACTTTTTTCTGATATAAAAAAATAAAAGGAAAATATTAATAAACACATTAGAATTGTAAAAAGTTGATGAAGTTGATCATAACTTCCTGTAAAAAAACGAGATCCTACATATTCTGAGTAGAAATTAAATGTCAACATCATTTGCGATACTAATTCAGATCCCGATAAGGATAAACTTAGTGCCAAAATACTAATAGTAATTCCAATGTACTTGTTAATCTTAATTTTTCCTAATACTAAAAAGGTGATATAAACAATAGCACTAGCATGAAATAAACAAGCTATGATAACATAAAAAACAAAGGTGATATACTTTTTTTCATTTATATATTTCAAAGCAAAAAAAACTACAGCTGTTGCAATAGATTGACGTATTCCAGAAAGAGAGAATGTGAAAAACACGGTAGTTAAAAGCAAGAATAAACTTAAAGTTACATTACTCGATTGCTGTACTATATATTTATATAAATACCACATAAGTATAATATGAAATATTGAAAAGATATAGAAATAATGTTGCTGATTAGCTAAATAGTATCCTAAATATACCACTAGTTTATCCAAAGGTTCAAACTTTACTGTCAAGCTACCCCCTAAAACATCTGGTATTTGGTATAAACTGTACGTAGTATAGTCAATACCCACGTATGCTCTCAATGCTCCTATCAAAAATAATGGAATAAAACTAATAAAATAACCAATTTTTTTCGCTTCTGTTGATAATTTAGAATAATTTATAATACTAGCAATCATTGCAGATAGCATAGTTGTAAAAACATATATCAATCAATCCCCTCCTTAAAAACTCTGTTCATATTTCTTTCCGAAAAATTTTGCCATTAAGAAGGATTTCACTTTTTCAAACAAATCCACCTTTTCCATATACATAAATGGAATCTCTTTTGGCTTAATGTCCTTATGTTTCAACCATACATTAAATAATAATTCACTAACACGGCCGAATAATCTAGCTTCAAATGGTGTTAACTGGGATACATCTATTTGCTCATACATCTTGTCTAAAATAGGAAATAACCAAGAAAAATACTGATTTGCCAAATCTTTTTTCATAATGAACATATTGAACATGTAACCACTACGTTGCTTCATGACCTTATTGAAGGCCGTTAAATATTCTGGACTTAACTGTTTAATTACATCACGAGCAACATCAAGATGACTTCCATCCAAAGTATGAGCGTAGTGTGAATAGAGTGTTTCAATATAATATCGTCTCTTCTTAGGAACTAAAACATCATTTTGGGAAAGAAGATTATCTAAATCACCTCGAGATAAAACAACTTCATCCATACTGGTATAATCTGAATATCTTTGTGATCTTTTTGTAAAATAACGGCGATAGTGTACCAAACCTAGATAATCACAGTCTAAATTCTTCCATGCCCAGTAAAGTCCTGTCAATTCACAATAATATGGATTTAAGGATGAAATATTATCACCAGTATTATCTCCAATAAAACCAATATCTTTTTTCCCCTCTCTCCCGACATGTATTGGAAGATATAGAGTACTGTCTTGGGGTACTTCAGCCTCTTTATGTGTTGCTACTATGATTTTTACATCTATCAATCTACTTCGCTCCATCTCTCATAAATACTACTTTAACTGTCTTCAATAAAATTTCAATATCTTTCCAAATTGTCCAATCATCGATATAGGCCACATCTAATTTGACAACTTCATCGAAATCTTTGATCTCACTTCGTCCACTGACTTGCCATAAGCCTGTTATCCCAGGTTTAAAACTCAATCGACGTTTTTGTTCAGGTGTATATTTTTCATACTCATCCACTGTCGGAGGTCGTGTACCTACCAGACTCATATCTCCCTTTAGAACATTGTAAAACTGTGGTAACTCATCTAAGCTAGTCTTCCTTATAAAACGACCAATTTTCGTGATACGAGGATCATCGTCCACCTTAAACATTCCACCCTGCATGGTGTTTTGTTCCATGAGTTCTCTCTTTTTATCCTCAGCATCCACACACATAGAGCGAAACTTATAAAAAGTAAAATGTCGGCCGTTTTTCCCAATACGCGTCTGAGCAAAAATAGCTGGTCCTCCATCTTTTCTGATTAATGGAACTAACACAAGGCTAACCAATCCACACAATACCAGACCTACCAGAGAACCGATAATATCAATAATTCGTTTAGCGATCACATGACTGGGTTTATAAAATTTTGTTGAAAAAGTTACCACATTTAATCCAGCCATCTCACGAATTTCCTTGTTACGTGCCAAGCTACGATCAAAAGCATTTAGATTTACTGTAACATCTATTCCCATCGTTTCAAACTGAGAGATAAACTCTCCAATATTGTATTTTTCACTTGGAAGATTGATAAAGACCTCATCTACTACCTCGTGGGTTGCAAAATCTAAGATTGAATCCATTGGGATCACTGTCACTCTATCATGTTCAAAGTTTGGTTTATCCAATACGCTAACCGCTGCTAGTTTCCAAAAAACATCATCCGACTCCAACAACCGCGCCATTACCTTCTCCACACGGGAAGTTGCTGTAATCAAAAGAACCTTTTTAGTCCCTTTAAAATTGGAAGAGAAAAACTTCCAGTAGCGCTTAATAGCTAGATTTAGCAAATAAAGCAAGACACCTTGAAGAATCAAGAAATAAATCATACCACGTCTTGATATGCTAAAACGTTCCTCTAAAAAAAAGTTTGAGATACTGATTGCTAGGGCAAAGAAAGCAATATACTTTAAAGTTTGAACGAACTCAAGAAAGTGTCCTCTTTTAAAAAATTCTTGCTCATAGTTACTCATATAACAGACTACATAATGAAGAATATATAGGACAATCATTGTATTTGATACAATCTCTGTTTCTTTTACAAAACTAAGTAAGTAGGTTAATACAACGACTAAGATGCTCTGAACTAATGCAAGAGAAATCTTTGATACCTTTTCATTCATTTTGACCTCCCCAGCCGATCATTTATTTCTTTCCATAATTCCCATAGACTCCATAAGAAGAGTATTTCTCTATTGAAGTATTCAGTTTATTTAGCACAACTCCTAAAAACGGCTTACCTGTTTGTTCCAACTGCTCTTTCGCCTTTTGAACATCCCTGCGATGTGCTTCACCAACTGCCGTAATCAAAACAGAAGCATCACATTTCTGTGTCACAATAACTGCATCGATCACGATACCTACGGGAGCAGTATCCACAATGATATAGTCAAAATATTTACGCAGGGTATCTAGCATCGTTCTGAAATTTTCACTTTGTAGAAGGGCTGTGGGATTGGGTGAAATTGAACCCGCCTGAATGACAAAGAGATTTTCAACATTGGTATCACATAAACCTTGTGACAAGTCTGTTGTACCTGATAAAAACTCTGTTAAGCCAGTAATCTTCCCACTAGATCTAAAAACACCTGACATGACCGAGTTACGAATATCCGCATCAATCAATAGGGTTTTATAGCCTGCACGCGCAAAAGCCCAAGCAATATTAGTAGAAGTTGTAGACTTCCCTTCTCCCGGCTTAACTGAAGTAATAGAGATGACTTTCAAATTATCTCCACTTAACTGTATATTTGTACGCAAGGCATTGTAGTATTCCTCTGCCTTTTTTACGAGCTCCAATTTTTTCTGTGTGATTTCTAATGTTGGCATCGTTCTCTCCTATTTCAATTTATCTAAATTTGGAATGACCCCTAAGAGTGGAATTTGCATAACGTCTTCGATATCCTCTGGTCGCTTGACGCGGACATCTAGCAATTCAACCAAGAGAACGACAACAACTACCACCCCTAAACCTCCGAGAAAACCTATCAAAGTATTACGACGGATATTTGGAGATGAAGGAGAAGTGGCTGGTCGCGCTTCTTCAAGCGTTGTCACATCAGACACACGCGTTACGCTAATGATTTTTTGAGCTGCAATCTCACGCAAGGAGTTAGCGATACGACTTGCTTCCTCCGGCTGTTTGTCCTTGACGGAAATAGAAACAATACGTGTATCAACTGGTACAGTTACTTGTATTTTACTAGCAAGATTTTTGGTCGGCATATCGAGTTGCAAGTCTGTTACAACCTTCTCTAACACGTCTTGGGAAAGAATGATTTCACGGTAGTCTTTAACAAGATAAGAACCTGCCTGCAAGTCCTGATTTGTCAAGCCTGGCTTGTCACCTTGGTTACGGTTGACTACATAAATACGCGTTGTACTGGTATACTCTGGCTTTACAATAAAGCTACTATATGCAAAGGCAAGCGCTCCCGTTACGATAGCAACCAAAGCAATAATCAATTTCCGTTTCCACAAGGTATTTAACAATTGAAATACATCAATTTCCATAGTATTTTGTTCTTTCATCATTTCTCCTAAATTAGTTGATTCATTACAATTTGTCGAGGATTTTCTTCAAAGAGTTCTCTCGCCTTCTCTTCCCCATACTTTTTGGCAATTATGCTATAAGCTTCGGCCATGTGAGGAGGTCTACCGTCTAGATTGTGCATATCACTTGCAATCACATGGACTAGATCATGCTCTAAAAAATACTGAGCTCTTTTTTTCATGAACTTGTAGCGTTCTCCAAAAAGTTTGGGTTTGAGGACGTGTGAACTATTCACTTGTGTGTAACACCCCATTGCAATCAGTTCACGAACACGTTTTTCATTTTGTTCAAGAGCATCATAGCGCTCGATATGGGCAATGACTGGGGTAATACCTAACATCAAGATTTTGCTTAAGGCACTATGAATGTCACGATATGGTGTATCCATACTAAACTCAATCAGGGCATAACGACTAGCATTGAGAGTGGGGACTAGCCCTTGTTCTAGTTTATCAAGGACATCTCGTGTATAATAAATCTCCGCTCCATAGGCAATCACCAAGTCATCTGCCACTTCCTTGGCGAGTTCCTGCACCTGACGAAAATTAGCAGCGATTTTCTCTTCTGGAGTTTCAAACATACCTTTGCGACGGTGAGAGGTGGAAACAATCATCCGTACTCCCTGATGATAAGCTTCTGCCAAGAGAGCCTTACTTTCTTCTCTTGATTTTGGTCCATCATCTACATCAAAGACTATGTGCGAATGAATATCAATCATCTCATCTGCCCTCCATCACATCTTGAATTGCCGACTTGACAGCAGCTAAGCTACTCTCATCAATTTCCATCATGTAGAGGTTACTATCCGGCATAGCATAAGAAGGAAGATCCATTCGACCTGTTCCTTTTAGGTCTTGAGAGTTGACCTTATAGTTGCCACCACTCTCCAACTGTGTATTGACCAAGTCCATCATGGTCTCAAGTGGCATATTGGTTTGGAGAGAGTCTTGGAGACCTTGGATGATATGGTCATAATTTTTCAAGGCTTCAGTTGAGGTCAATTTTTGAATAATGGCCACGATTACTTTTTGCTGGTTGCGTCCACGATCTCGGTCACCATCTGCTAGAGAATAGCGTTCTCGAACAAAGCCAAGAGCTTGTTCTGAGTCAAGATGTACATTGCCAACAGGGTAATACTTCCCATTAGTGTGGGCTGTAAATTCTTGATCGTTATAAACATCAATTCCACCTAAAAGATCAATCAATTTAAGGAATGATGTAAAATTCAAGCGAACGTAATAGTTAATATCTAGACCATAGAGATTTTCCAAAGTGTGGATAGAAGCATCCACTCCATAGATTCCTGCGTGGGTCAACTTATCCTTTTGGTTGTTGCCCCCATCTGCAATCGGAACATAGGAATCACGTGGCGTTGTTGTCAAAAGGATTTTTTTGGTGTCACGATTGACGGTCATCAGGATATTGACGTCTGACCGCGAAACCGAACTAATCGGCCCGTAGGTATCAATACCACTCACATAAATGTTAAACGATTGATTCTTGGTTGCCTTCGGAGCAGCCACTTTTTTAGTCAGCTCCTTGGTATAAATTTTTTTGATTTTTGCAGCATAGTCAGGATATTCTGATTCAATGATATTTTCAAAGACACTATTTAAGACAATCGCCTTTGTATCACCTGCAAGCAGGCTCTTATAAGCCGCTAGATAAGAAGCACTCTGCTCTACTGTCAGATCCTTACCTTGATTTGATTTAATATCTGTAAGTAATTTTTGAATATTTTCATTATCCGTTTCGGTTGGAGCCATAACACTGTCTAACTGGCTAACATTATTGATATCGCTGTCTTTTAAAACCGCAACACTAATCGAATACTCTGAATAATTAGATGTCGCATTCAAACGATTGGTTAAGCCAATAAATTGTTGGACTGTAAATAAAGAAACAGACCCTATAAGAATAGACAAAATCAATAGAAAAATAGTGAACTTCTCAGCTTTTTTATAAAAAATCAGAAGAAAACTGATAACAGCCACCGTTAAAACCAAGACTGCCGCGACTATGTTGAGATATCTGAAAGCAAGTATGTTGTGTCGAAAGATTAGAAACAACAAAAAACCACCCAAAATCAGATAAATGGTTAGTAAAAATATATTAATATTGCGCTTCATATTGCCCGAACGAGCTTTCTTTGAAGGTCTACTCATGATACTCCTCTATACGTCAATAGTTAGAATCATTATATCATAGATACAAGATAAATTCCATTCATTCGGTCGAGTTAAGCGTTTTTATTTCTATGTGTAGCTTCCGATTAGACGATTCAATATAGAGAGTCTCGACAAGAAAAATAAGATCCCTTACAAGAGACCTTATTTCAACTTTTTATTTGACATGATTTTCAAATTCTTTTTGACTCTTTTCGATAGCCTTTTTACTTTCTTCTTCCCACTTAGCCTTGGCTTCATCAAATTGTTTCTTGGTAACAGGATCTTTTTGCAGTCTCATGTACTTGTAGTTATTTCCATCACCTTTGATTCCCACTAGAGAGTAGGCACGTGTAAAGGGAGTTACTTTGGTTACAGAGGCTGTACCACCATTTGACATAGCAGACATGACTAGAGAATTGTCAATCATCCAAGCTTGAGCTTCAGCATATTTTTCATAACGCTTAGAAACGTCTTGATTCTCAGCATCTGCTTCTTTTAGAAGTTTCGTATAGGTATCAATTCCTAGACTCTTGATCAGTTCTTGATCTTCCTTAGCATCTAAACCGAAAATTTTGAGATAAAAACCATCTTCGGCATTAAATGGATCCAGATAAGTTGACGGATCTTGGTAATCACCAACCCAGCCATCAAAGTTCAAATCGTAATCACGAGCTGCTGGATTTGGTGCTAGGAAAGCGACATTCTCAAAGTCATCCGTTGAAAGTTGCTGAACATCAACGACGACATTCTCAGAACCTAGCACTGTTTCAAGTGTCTGTTTAACCGAATTCATACCAGAAACTGCATTTTTATTGGTTTGATCAACAGGAACATCCAAATGAATCGGGAAGGTCACCCCTTGAGCTTCCAATTCCTTTTTAGCTTCCGCAAATTTTGCTTGGGCCTTTTCCTTGTTAAAGTAACCGTCTTGGGCATCCGCCAAGTTGATGCCTGACCACTCTGATCCGTAGTTGATAAGTTTAGAAGCTG